>CACZSA010000119.1 GCA_902783705.1 uncultured Ruminococcus sp. | reverse complement strand
GGATCTGCAAGATCCATCATCTGCAAGCGTAAGCGCGCAAGCGATACAAGACTGCAACCGCGAGCTTGCCGAAGGTGAGCTCGCCTCAGGCCCGCGGGGGCTCCCCGCCTGCAAGCGTCCGCGCGCAGACCGAAGAAGCGCTTTTTTTACCCCTTAATTCTTATTCTTCCGGGATGTTCAGCTCGATCGTGCAGCGCATGCCTTGCCAGACGGTACCGTCGGCGATATAGTAGGTCTTCTCGTCACGTCCGTCTTTTTGGTGATAGAGAATTTCGAACACGTCGCCCGGTCTGATGCCGCACGGCGGGTAGTTGTTGTAAGGGAGGACGTCGTTGCCTTTTTGGATGGACGCGAAGTCCCGTCCGGTTCCGAGCAGCCTGCGGAATTCGCGCGAACGGGACAGGGGAAGGTCGCTGATATCCTCTTCCCCGTAGTATTCCGCGTCGTATTCCTTGCCCAGAACCTTCACGCGGTCGATGCGCAGGGGCTTCATCAGATCGACCGAGATCTCCACCGTGCACTGCATATCCTTCCAGACCGATCCGTCCGCGACGTAGTATTTCCGCTCGAGGCCCCCGTCTTTTCGGTGGTAATCGATCATGAACACCTGACCGATCTGAATGTCGATCGACGGGTAATTGCTGTACGGGAGAACGGACTGGGTGAGGGGGAGATCCCTGAAATCCTCCCAGGCATCCTCCAGACGCCAGAACTCTCTTTTCGCGTAGGTTTTCGACCACGAGGACATTTCCGCCTCGCCGAAGTACGTCGCTTCGTATTCCTTCCCTTTGATAGTGATTCGATCTTTGCGGATCATTTCTTTCACTCCTTTTGCATGAATGGAGAAGACGAGCCGCGGGAAATCCTTCGGAACAGAGTCCTCCCGTCCCGCAAGCCCCGGATTGAAGCCGTGGAAGTCCCGAAAGGCGCGCGCGAACGAAACCGGGGAATCGTATCCGTATTTCAGAGCGGTGTCGAGCACTTTCGTTCCCCTGTACCGCAGATCGATCGCCGCCAGCGCCATACGCCGCTTCCGGACGTATTCGGCGACGGTGACGTCGGTCAGGGAAAGAAAGAGGCGGTTGACGTCGGAAAAGGGCATACGGGCGATCCGGCTGATTTCTTCCTTGTCGGTCTCTTCCATGAGACGGTCTTCGATGCAGGACACGACGGCGTTGAGTCTGTCCGTGATGAGTTCCATGGTTCTCACCTCCTCGTGCTCTTATGATACCGCATTCGGATGGGAAATGCGCAACTTATTTCAGAAAGCTCTGTTTTGTCCGAAAAAACGCCGCCCCACCTTTGGATGAGACGGCTTTGATTTTATCCGCGATCTTCTTCGGGCGGGTCTGCGAGGAGCGCGTCCGCGGTGGTGCCGAGGAGCGAGGCGAGGGGGCGGAGATGCGCGGCTCCCGGGAGGGCCTGATTCCGCTCCCAGCGGCACACCGCCTGCTGCGTCACGCCGAGGGCGTCCGCTGTCTGCTTCTGCGTCAGGCTGCGCTGCTTCCGCAGTTCCCGGATCCGATCGCCGATCCGATATTCTTTCATAGATCCTCCGATCGCGCGGAGAGATCACACATTCCGCCGATATTATAGCACGGATCAGGGCGGAATGCAAGGGGATCGCTCAGAGGGGAGGCGGCGAATCCATCAAAAAAGGGCGGACTTTGAAATCCGCCCCGATCAGACAGGATATGTCAGACCTCTTTTTTCTCGGGAATGATGAGACCGTAGCTGCCGCTCGTTCTCTTGTAGACCACGCAGGTGCTGCCGGAATCCGCGTCCTCGAAGGCATAGAAGGAATGCCCGAGCAGATTCATCTGGAGAATGGCCTCTTCGGCGGTCATGGGCTTGAGCGGGAAGGACTTGACGCGGATATCGAACGCGCCTTCCTCCTCGACCGGCGCCTCGTCCGTGCCGACGGCTTCCGCTGCGGCGGCGAAGGAGGACTTCATTCTCTTTTCGAGGCGGGTCTTGTTCTTGCGGATCTGGCCCTCGATGACGTCGATGCAGCGCGTCACGGCGGTCCGGTAATCCGAGTTCGTCTCTTCCCCGCGGAAGAGGGTTCCGACAACTGAGATGGTGATCTCCGCACAGACGGTATCGCGTACTTTCCGGAACGTGACGGCGGCGTCGGCGCCCTTCGGGAAGTAGCGATCGAATTTCGCGAGTTTTTTCTCGACGAATTCCCGCATATCGTCGCTGATGTTGACCTGTCTGCCGATAATGTTGATGTTCATGATCGTACCATCCTTTATGGAAT
>CACZSA010000118.1 GCA_902783705.1 uncultured Ruminococcus sp. | reverse complement strand
GGGTCAGGGCGTTGCCCCGACACCTGGGGAGCTGCGCATCCCCGACCACCATTTTGAAAAAGGTGGACGAAAACTTTTGAACTGTTTCGACAGCCCCCTGAGATTAGCATGAGGCCGTTCAGGAAGGGCGCCGCTAAAAAGGCTGTCCTTCAACCGCATAAAAACGGAAAACAAAACAACCGCGCTTCTCCATCCTTGCGATTTCCGGATCGGATGGGGGCGCGGTTGTCTGTATTGTGTTTATTTCGGACGAAAGGGGAGCTGTCAGAGGCCGACCGAGGAGAGCATGGTCTCACAGAGCGTACGGCAGTACAGGAGCTTTGCCCGCAGGATCGGCAGGGGACAGCGCCGCTCGCCGGGAATTTCGAGATTGAAGAGACGGTCATAGCCGACGTCACGGAGGGAGGTCATGACCTCGGTCCAGTCGATCGTCCCGCGCCCGTAGGGCATAAGGTGCATATCGCTCGTCGTGTCGTTGTCGGCGATGTGAAGCGCTTTCAGCCTCTTTCCCGCGATCCGGATGAAATCCGCCTGTGACTGATTGTGCTCCCTCCGGATGTGCAGGTGTCCGGTATCGAGACAGATGCCGAGATTCGCGTCCCCGCCGGAGGCGTCGATCAGGGCGTTCAGATCCTGTGCCGTCTCCGGACGCGTCGCCCCGCGCAGATTCTCGAGGCAGATCGTGAAATCGGTCCCCCTGACGTAGTCCGCGAGCTGTGTGAGCGTTCGCACACGCCGCTCGAATCGCGCCTCCGGGGAAAGATCATCCCCTCCGACCGCATGGAGGACGCCGGAACGGATCCCGAGAGCGATGAACAGATCGAGCCACGGCTTGAGTGTCTCCACGGCTCCCTCCGCGCAGAGATCCGCCCGGAGGAGCAGGTGCCCCTGCGGGAAGGTGAAACCGAGGCCCTCGGCGTATCTCCTCAGCCGGATCCCTTCTTTTTCGGGATTCCCGCGCTCCAGGAGCATGAGCCCGTGCTCGTCCGAGAATTCCGTCGCCTTGAATCCGGCGTTCAGGAACTCCCTGACCATCTCCTCGGGGGACAGCTCGACAAAATAGCTTGACCAGACAGAATAGTTCAGCATGCTTATCACCGTTTCGTCATTCAGTCGAAATAGACGGTTCTTCCGCTGCGCCCGCTCTGATAGATCGCCTCGATGATCTTCGTCACCACGGCGGCCTGCCTCGGAAGAACGATCGGATCGATATCCTCCACGACCGCCTGGATCCACTGGCGCGCTTCGTATTCCGAGGAGGAAAGCTGTTCGTCATGGAAGTACGTCCGGTCGGCGGGCGTCGGCTTGTACAGCTCGTCGTAGAGTTTCATCTGTCCGCCCTCGTCCGGCCGCTCGCCGTTGATCGCCACCCCGCCGTGCATCAGCTCGATGCCGCCGAGCGTACCGCAGAAGGTCGGATGACCGCCGTCCTGCACATTCAGGAGCCAGGAGGCCTCGACGTACATCATCGCGCCGTTTTTGAACCGGACCATGCCCATGGCGCTGTCCTCCACCGTGAAGGGACGGTCCTCGCCCCACGGTCCCCAGGAGCCGTTGTCTTTTGCGTAATATTTGAGCTTGTTGTTCACGACTCCGGTCACGGACGCCACGTCGTAGTTGTTCGCCACATAGAGCGCCGCGTCGATGGAGTGCGTGCCGATATCGATCATCGGGCCGCCGCCCTGCTTTTCCTCATCCATGAAGACGCCCCAGGTCGGAACGCCGCGGCGGCGGATGGACGGGGCTTTGATGTAGTATACCTCGCCGATTTTTCCCTGGGCGATCAGATTGTGCGCATACTGATACGAGGGTTCCGAACGGGACTGATAGCCGATCGTCAGCTTCCTTCCGTTCCTCTCCGCCGCCTCGCACATGGCAGCGGCTTCGGCGTACGTTGTCGCCATGGGCTTTTCGCACATGACATGCTTGCCCGCGTTCAGCGCGGCGATGGAGATTTCCGCGTGCTTGTAGTTCGGCGTCAGCACATGGACGACCTCGATGTCTCCCATGGCGAGCAGATCCCGGTAATCGGTGAAGACCTTCGCTCCCTCGACGCCGAAATCCGCCGCCGCCTTGACCGCTCTCTCCTCGATGATGTCGCAGAAGGCGATCATTTCCACGTTATCGCATTTCTTCAGTGCCGGCATGTGCTTTCCGTTGGCGATGCCGCCGCAGCCGACGATTCCGACCTTGACCGTGCGCAGTTTGCTCATCTTTTTGCCCTCCGTAAAAAATGAAGTTGTGGCTGTCCGTCCCCGCCGGATCCCGGCAGAAACGAATGTGGACAGCGTTCAGCGGGTCTTTTGGGATTTCCCGATCCTATTGTATCATAACTGGAGGCGGTCGTCAAGGCATACGAGTCCGGATGAGGCGGAAAATGATCGGAGGACGCATATAAAGCCGCTCGTCAAACAGATGAAGAAACACCGGAACATGGGACAGAAGACTTGACAATCCGTGATAACGTAATTATAATAGGAATATAATATTTTTTCCGCTCAGGGGAACGGACAGGGATACCTTATAAAAACAGATCCGCGGGGTGCCCGACGGAATTCCGGGATGCAGATTTTCGGTTCTCGTTCAGAAATAACGCTGAACCATATAGAATCATTCTGCTTGCCCCCACCCCACCCCCTTCGACCGTGGGATCAACGACCTCTTACAGGTTGCGCGCGATCGAGCAGTCTGAGCAGAAAGGAGAACACATGCACAAAATCATGATTACCGCTCACTCCGGCTGCGAGGGAACGCCGGATAATTCGCTTGCCTCCATTGAAACGGGAATTGCCCTGGGGGCGGACTGCGTGGAGATCGACATCCGGGCCGATCACGCGGGAAAGCTGTGGCTCACCCATGACAGGCCGCAGGATTACGCGGATCTTGTCCCGCTGGAGGAGGCCTTTGCGCTGATTCGGAAAAGCGGGATCGCCGTCAACTGCGACCTGAAGGAATACGGCGCGCTGCTGCCGACTTTGGAGCTGGCGGACAAGTATGACATTTCAAAGGATCAATTGATCTTCTCCGGCTCGGTGGATACAACTTTGCTGGAAGAGAAGCCGGAGATAGCCCGCCGCAGCCGCATTTTCCTCAATTCCGAGGAACTCACGCGGGATCTGACCAAGGCGGAGCTGCCGGAACGCGAGGAGCAGACGGTTTATCTGCTTGAGAATGCCGCGCTTGCCGCGGAACGCCTGCACGCGCTGGGAGCGGCTGCGCTGAACGCGCCCTATAAGCACATGCCCGACGCGCTGATCGACGCCATGCGCGCAAGGGATGTGGCCCTCTCCCTCTGGACGCTCAATGAGGAGCCGGCGCTGCGGGAGTTCATGGCCAAGGATCTCTTGAATATCACGACGAGGATGCCCTCCCTCGCGCTGACCGTACGGAACGCTTTGCAGTGAAAGAGAAGGGGATTGTCCCCTGCATTCAGGTATTGCAATGAGAATCCGGTGGGGATGCACGGAATGGAAACGGGAGAAGCAACCTGAACAATGAAACGACACTTATGAACAAAGCTCTGCGAGCCAAGGGATCGATATCCCGGCCTGCAGAGCCTTCTGTCATGCTGAGGGATTATTCACAGTCACACGCGGGACGCTCATTCCTTCCGAAGGCCCGCGGGGATCGTTCCGTCCGCGCCATCACAGATCAGCCAGTTGTCGGTGCTGCCCGTTTCGCGGACCAGCTTGACCGAGCGCGCGAAACACCAGACCTCGCCGTTCACCGCCTGCAAAGCGCCCTGCGGCGACTGATCGAGCACCCAGA
Organism: uncultured Ruminococcus sp.; assembly: GCA_902783705.1. GTDB lineage: Bacteria > Bacillota > Clostridia > Oscillospirales > CAG-272 > UMGS1696. Next base: position 4,006 of record CACZSA010000118.1, on the reverse strand, counting down.
TCTCCCCGTTCCGATCGGCAAGCTCCGGATGCTCCGCGGCGAACGCCTGACGCACGGCTTCGCTGTCCGGAGCGCGGAAATACTCGTAGAAGGTGATCCCGAACGTGCGCCCGAGGCTGTCGAAGATCTCCTCGCCGAACGTGAGGATCTCCTTGGTGAGCCCCGCCCGGACGTCCGTCTGCCGGATGACCCATTGATCGCCGTGCGCGCCGGTGTAGCCGTAAAGCGATAGCTTTCCGTCCGCCCAGAGGTATTCCGGATAAGTGCAGCGTGTGGAGTAGATCTCCTCGAGGGTGTAGCGGTCAAGGATGATGATGGTTTCGAGATTCGAGTGGATCGCGATCCCGTATTCGTCGATGACGGCGGAGACGAGGGTGCCTTCCCAGATCTGCTCGAGGACAATCTGCGTCGGATCATAGGACACGGGCTCGAAACGGTAAAGCCCCTCGCTGTCCGCGACGAAGACCTGCCCGCTGTCGACGCCGCTCAATGAGTAGCCCGTGAACACCTCGCGCGCGTCCGAACCGTCGAGGTTCATGTGGAATACCCGCTGCTTGGCGTCGATGCGCGCGCCGAACCAGATCCCGTCCGGTGTGACGAAGATTTTTCCGATATTGGGGGCGTAGAGGCTGTCCCGCGGCGCCTGCCAGAGTGTGACCGCCTCGCCGCCGTCGATCGGCACGCTTCGTATCGCGTTCTGCGCGTTGTCATAGATCACCTGCCCGCCGAAGACGCTGATGGACCCCGCGCGTTCCGTGGCAAGCTCGATGAGGTGGCTGCCGTCCGCGTTCATGCGCCGGAGGGTGCGGGTCAGCGGATCCTCGAAATAGATCCTGCCGAGCAGGTCTGTCGCGATTTTCCCGCCCGTGATGAAATTGCCGGGGAGATTGCCGCGGACAGAATCCGTGTTGAGCTCCGCGGATTGGACGGTGGACAGGATGTATTCCGCTTCAATCGTCAGGGCGATCTGCACCTCGTCGGGGAGCTGTGTGAACGGGCGGTTTCGTCCTCCCGGCGCGGTGATCGTGCGGCGCGCCTCGTCGTCGAAGAAGGAGGCCGTGACCCGGCACCAGTGGATTTCCCCGTTCAAGCTGACCTCACAGGTTTTGAGGTGCCGCTCGTGCGGGAGCAGGCGGATCGGACCGGACGCCTCCTGCCACGGGATGAGCGCGGCGCGGATCGAGAAGAACGGGAACCCGGAATCGGCGAAGCGGAAGGTGAGGACCGTCGCGCCGGATTCGTCGATCCCTATATCCCTCCGGATCTCCGTGCCGCCTGCCCAGAGGGAAGAGTCCGGCACGCTGAACATCACGGCGGGGACGATCTCGCTTCCGCTCTCCGTCGGCACCGCGAGCGGCAGGTTGACAAATCTGCGTTCCCCGGCGGGCGTGAACGGAATGGAGACGGCGGTATATTTGTCCCAATGCTTGACGACGGGGGAGCCCGGTTCCGCATGGACGATCCGGTATCCGTCGTTCGGACGCAGGGAGGCGAGCACGTCGGCGTATTCCGCGATGACGGACTGCGCATCCCCGTCGGCGGTGGTCCAATGCGCCTCGCTGCCCGACATCAGGGCAAACTGCATGGAATAATACCGCCCGGACGTATCCACGAAGGTGCAGATATCGTCGCCGAGGCACCAGCCGGGCAGCTCCGTGCCGTCCCAGCTGATTTCATTTGTCGTGACGAGCCATGAGAAGAGATATTCCCACGCGTTCGCCGTCGAGCCGTCCCCGGTGAAGAAGCTCACCATCGGATACGCGCCGCCCCGCAGGTCCGCGGTCGCAAGCGTCTGCCACGACACCGGAAGATCGACGGTGAAGGGCGAGAAGGTCCGGCCGTTCAGACCCGTGAAGACGGGGGAGTAGGGGATTTTCTGAATCACGGGCGCGCCGTCGGACGGATTGCTCTCCGTGTAGAGATATTCGCCGCTCTGTCCGATCGAATGTCCCGCGCCGTCCGCGAAGGCGTTGATGCGCCAGCCGTCCGCCGTCTTCACCATCTCGATGAGATATCCGTAGCAGGCGTAGCCCGTGGGTTCTTCGTCAAACGGGCCGAGCGCCTGTTTCACGATCCGCCGGAAGAGGAGACGGTCGGCGGTCGATTCGAGAAGCTCGTATTCGCTCAACGAGAAGAGTCCGCCTATGCCGGAATCGAGGACATAGGTGCGTCCGTCGGAGGAGAGATAGGGCTTCGAGAGCGCGGCCCAGAACTCCTCGGTGTAGAGGGAGCGGCCCATTTTCTGGAAGGTCTCCCAGTCCGCGTACCGCCCGTGAAGGGGAACATACCGGTTTCCGTTCTGCATGAGCGGCGTGTCGTCCTGTCCGTTGTCGAACGGGAAGAATCCTTCCGTCGGCAGGGGCAGAACATAGTCCAGCGTGTCGCAGATGCCGCAGAAGGCCGGATTGACCTGCTCGGCACGGCGGAAGAGATCGGCCTGCTCCGCGTCGAGGAAGTCCGGGACCGGGATTGCCGCCGACTGCGGGAAGAGCGGCGGTTCCGCGCCGTCCGCTGAACGGCAGGCGGCGAGGTAATCCTCCCAGTCCTCGAGGGTGATCTTCCACCACTTCCAGACGTACCGGAAACCGTCATACGGCTGACCGTCCGTGAAGGCCCGGTTTACATATTTTTCCTGGAAGAAGGCGTCCGCAGTCTCCGTAGTTTGCGGAACAAGGCGGGGAAGTCCGTCAGCCGTATAATCGACGACGCCGGTCTCCGTGAAGAGTTCGTCGTTCCGGATACCGGAGATGTAGAAAACACTGCTGAAATCTTGCGTGAGACTGAAAAACCATTGGTTGTTCACCCGGCTATAATACAGCCCGTCTCCCGCACCGATATAAAGCGTTTCCCCGGTGATATCGGGATCGTTTTCTGTCCACCACACCTGCCCGTCATGCAGGAGGACAATGCCCTGCGTGTTTATCGCGCCGCCAGAGGGAGGAGCGGCGTACGCACGGGAACCGCCGTTCATGGTATTGTCGAATGCAAACCAGCCGTCCCGGAAGGGAAGCCCCACGGGGAGCGGATAGAACGCCCCCTGATACGAGATGCCGGACACGCCGAAGGATGTATAGACGCCTTCCGCGATCTCGCCGAGCAGGAAGGCCAGCCCGTCGGGGCGGTCGAAGGAGAGGAGGATCGGTCGGCCTCCTGCCTCATCCCGCAGCCGCGCGGTGAGATCGTTGACCGTCATATTCGCCTGTGCCGCAGAGTATTCCGTGAAATCCATGACGGTTTCATAGACGTTTGCCGGAGGCTCGCCGGGCGGGAGGAGGCGGAAGGGATAGGACGTGCTTGTGAACCGCATCCGGGGCAGCTTGCCCTCCCCCTGCGCCGTGAAGGTGATCTCCCAGTCGCCGAGGAAGGTTTTCTCGAGGAGCTCGCGCGGATAGCCCATGCTGTATTCCACCTTGTAGAGCGCAAACCGCGCGGCGGTGCTGTCTTCCCGGACCTCGACAGTGAGGTTTTCGGGCTCGTAGCGGGGGACGGGGCCCTCCGTCGGGACAACGTAGACTTCGCCCCTCACCGGATCATAGCCCGTGATGTTGTCGAGGTAGTCGTCGATGTGGAATTCCGCTTCCGGGACTCCGGCAAACTCCACGGCAAGCCGTTTGAGGTCATTCGGGTAGATGGCATAACCGCTTGGGCCGTCGTGGATCATCTCCAGAAAGACGTCGGGATAGTCCTCCCCATAGCGGGTGTCCGAGACGCCGAAGAGCTTGAAGATCCCCGCGGCGGAGCGGAAATCGCCGTCCGTCATCCATTCCGGCTTCATCGTCAGCGTGATGAGCTGATTGGCGACGAGCGCGGTCTCTTCAGGGGTAAAGAGCCCCTTTTCATGGAATGCATCGGCCTGCCATTCCCGCCTTAGCCAGCTGGCGATGGGCGGGCTGGGATAATTGTCCCCGGGATTGTACAGGAACCACTCGTCCGACGCGAACGTGGAGAAGGATCCGTATGCGATCGCGCAGTCCGAGACCCACCCATCCCATGCGCGATCAAACGC
>CACZSA010000117.1 GCA_902783705.1 uncultured Ruminococcus sp. | reverse complement strand
GAGACGCCTGACGTGGCAATCTCCCCAAACCGGGTGGCGCAGGCAGAGAATTGGTGACAATATCATGCACAGCTTATCTGAAATTGTCACCCGGCTTCCATCCTGCTCCTCAATTTCGGAGAGATTGCCGGCGCAATAGACAGACTGAAGCTGGATTGTGAAGTCAACCAGCACCAGATTTGTTTTGCGACAGGCCCTTTTGCGTCATGGGGATCAGTCCATTTTTTCGTAGTTTTCGATCATCTTCGCGAGGGTCTTCGTCGCGACTTTCTCGTTCTTCTTGAAGTACGAGGCGACCTCGGCGTTGTTCTCCACGCATCCGTACACGATGTTGTTGTAGGTGAGCGAATAGGTGTAGGAGAAGCTGATCGTCCGGGTGTCGGAGATGATCGAGAGCATTTCGGCGTCGTCCGGCGCGTCGGCAGTGCGGGCCTTGATCGCCGTCTCATAGTAGGCCGGGAGGACGTTGTTGTAGTTATAGCAGCTCATGGCTTCGGTGACCGTTCCGATGAGGTCGAGGCGGTCCCCCGTCACGTTCTTCGGAATGCCCCACGGCACGTCGGTGCAGCAGTTGATGTAGCTCTTCTGTTCCTCGTCGAGCTTCGGCGTCGGGAGGAAGCCGTAGCGGATCTCGCTGATGCGGTAGGTGTCGTACGCGTCGCCGACCTGTGTGTAGGCGAAGAGCGCCTGTCCGTTCTTGAACTGGTCGATGCCGAAGTCGCCGCTTGCCACATAGTCGTCACCCGTGATGAGCAGGCGCATGATGTCCACGTACTTCGAGACGCGGTCGATGTCGATGTCGAGATACGGGATGCCGTCTGCGTCGTGGCGGTAGACCGGGATATCCGCGGCCTCCTGCATGCAGTACCAGGTCTGGGTGCCGGACGTGAACGCGATCTTGTCCTTCGCGTTGAATTTGCCGTTGCCGTCGAGGTCCACGGACACGCCCTCGCAGAGATCGTGCAGGCGGTCGAGCGTCCAGCGGCCCTCGCGCACCTCGTCATAGAGGTCGTTGTAGCCGAGATCCTCGGCGTAATCCTTATTGAAGGTGATGACGCGGGTCCAGTGCAGGCCGCAGTAGGAGAGATAGCTCGAAGCGGCGTACATCTTGTCGCCGATGCGGAGGGATTCGACTGTGTTCTTCGGCCACCATGGCTTGTCAAAATTGAACTGCTCGACCGCCATGAGGTTGTAGAGATAGCCGTCCTTGCCGAGTCCGAAGGTGTTGGTGTCGTGCCCGATCAGAATGTCGAACGCGTCGTCTCCGGCGGTGACGGCCTTCTTCACGGCGTCGCGTCCCGCGGTGGTGTCGCCCGTCTCGATCCAGCGGATGCCGATGTTGAAGCGGTTCTGGATGTTGTCGCGCGAGGCGTAGAGCACGTCGTCCACCGGGTCGCCCGTGATCTCGTCGAAGGTCAGATAGGTGGCGAGTTCCTTATTGTAGAAATTGCAGGAGAGGATGCGGTAGTCATAGCCCTCGTAGTCCGGGCTCGGGAGGTCGTCGGAGATATAGACCGCCTCCTCGGGCACGGGCTCGATCTCCTCCTCCGCCGTGGGCGTCACGATCTGCGCGGGCGTTCCCCCCTCGTCGGTCGTTGCCGTCGAGCATCCCGCGAAGGCGCCCGTCAGCATGGCGAGGATCAGAATCCCCGCGAGCGTTCTTTTCGTCTTTTTCATGATGCGCACCATTTCCCCGGAGTCTGCCCCGGAGGACCTTCCGTTTTTTTCAGATCAACCACGCGGACAACGGATCGCCAAGGTGCTTTGCCTTTGTGCGATTCCTCCAAAAGGAGGCATGTCATCTTTGCCGCCGTGGTCATTTTATACATTTATTTTATCATATGGAATGGAACAATACAAGACAAAAATTAGTTTTCGGGTGCCGGAAGTTAAGGTCTTCTCCCCTCACCCTTGTCACAGCGCGCGGCGTGTGGTACAATCGATGACGGAATGCCATAATTATCAGATTACGGGAGGCGGAACCGATGACGGACAGACATCCGATCGTCACATCCATCTACACGGCGGATCCCGCGCCGATGGTGCTGGGGGATACGCTTTATCTCTACACGACGCACGATGAGGACGAGCTGATTCACGATTTTTACACCATGTTCGACTGGCGGTGCTTCTCCACGCGGGACATGGTGCACTGGACCGATCACGGGAAGGTCTTCTCGCTCGACGATATCGCGTGGGCGGACGACCGTGCGTGGGCTCCTCAGTGCGCCGCGCGGAATGGAAAATTCTATCTCTACTGCCCGGTTCACAAGACGGGCGGCGGCATGGCGATCGCGGTGGGCGTGTCCGATTCGCCGACGGGTCCCTTCGTTGACCTCGGGCATCCCCTCGTCGACGAGGGCGACTGGAACGACATCGACCCGACGGTCTTCATCGACGACGACGGACAGGCTTATCTCTACTTCGGCAACCCGGAGCTCCGGTACGTGCTCCTGAACGAGGACATGGTCTCGATCGACGAGGAAGCTGGCATCGTGAAGATCCCGATGACGCCGGAATCCTTCGGCAAGGGCGGTCACATGACGGGAACAAGCTACGGGGAGGGTCCGTGGTTCTACAAGCGGAACGGCCTCTATTACATGATCTATGCCGCGTTCCACGAGGGACGGGGACACAACGAGCATTTCGCCTACGCCACCTCCGAGGGTCCGACGGGTCCGTGGGTCTACCGGGGCGTGTTCATGGAGGAGGGCCGCTGCTTCACGAATCACCCGGGGATCTGCGATTTCCGCGGGAAGTCGTATCTCTTCTATCACACGGACGAGCTCCCGGGAGGCAGCCTCTTCCACCGTTCCGTCTGCGTGACGGAGCTTCATTACCGCGAGGACGGGACGATCGAGCCCGTGCCGTGGAATTGATTTCATTAAAAACTGCCCGGCAATCGGCTGAACTACCGATTACCGGGCTTTTGCTGTATTCAGCGGGAAGAACCGATCACATGCTGCCTCTCGCAGCCTTTTTCTTCGGCGCGGGAAGATCTTCTGCGGCGGCGCGGACCAGCTCGCACAGCCGTTCGCGGTCGTCCGGATCGGGGGCGAGCATCTCCCGCGCGCCCTCGTACGGAAGCTCCATCACGGGCGGCATGCCGGATTCCTCCGCGAGCCGCAGGACGTTCTTCGTCGGCTTGAGGAGAAAGCGGTCGTCATAGATCCCGCCGAAGGCCTTCCCCCAACAATAGAGGATGTACTCTCCCATCATCGGGCGATGGGCGATCCCGCCGAGGGAGGACAGCTGATCGAGGATGAAATCGAGATAAGCCTTGTTCGACGCCACGTTAGCCTCCTTTTTTCTCATTTCCGAGGAACAGCACGACCGGGTCGAGGGTGCGGGCCGGGCAGCCGACAGTGAGGATATTCCCGTCTCTTGTAAATCCGCATGCCTCCCGTCGTCCGTCCGGGGTCAGGCGTTCGACCGAGATCACGTTCTCCTCCGTCACGAGCGTCACCTCGTCGAGCGGATCGAGGCCGATGTTGAAGAACGCGACGAACAATCCGCCGTCCGGCATCCGCGCGGCGCGAAGATAGACCTCGGCGTCGCCGGGATAATACACGGGCAGGTGCCGGGCCTCGGCGAGCATTCCCGCCAGCTGCGCCTTGCGCGATTCGTTCAGGAAGGAGAAGGCTTCGATATAGTTGAAATTCGTGTGGGGATCGCCGCAGAAGACGACGACATACCCGCCCCGCGCATTCCGGTACGACGTGACGCCCGGGAAGAGCGGCTCCCGCGTCCGCCCGTCCGGCACATGGTAGACGGTCGAATGGATCTTCACGGCGTCCGACAGCGGCACCAGCTCCATCGCGCGGACCTGCGTGTTCACGGGATTGCCGCTCTCCGCGAGAAGCTCGCCGGACGGATGCTTCCCCGTCCACGGGCGGACCGTCACGCCGAGATCCTCCGCGAAGCCCCGGCTGACCAGACGCGCCGCCGCCTCGCCGGAGAAGAAGACGGTCCCGGAGAGCATCTCCCGAAGCTCGTCATCCGTATATGCCGAATCCATCGCGCCCTCGAGGAAGACCGCGCCGCCCGGCTTTGATGAAAAGTACAGCGGGAATCCGAGCCGCTCGAGCACGCAGGTCGCCCAGCCCGTGCCGGGATACCCGGGCTCATACGGCGTCTTCCATGCGGTCGGCAGGGGGATCCGGCATCCGAGGGGCGAGAGCGTCGGGACCAGCTCTGCGAGAGCCTCGTAGAATCCGGCGTATTTCGCGAGGATCTTCCGGTAAGCCCGCCCGCTCTCCGGTTCGTATGCGCCGAGCCGGGTGATCCAGTGCTTCGCGCCGGATGCGCCTTCGAGGATCGTCCCGGTGAAATGACTGTGCAGGGACATCGCGCCGGTGCTGTATCGGTTCTGCGGGCAGGTGTCGGTCTCGGCGAGCACGGCGTCCACGGGTCCGTTCATCGTTGCGATCTGATACGCCGCGCGGAGCATCGCCTGGCTGAGTCCTCTTGCTCCCGCCGCCGTGTAATTGCCGTTGTTGAGCCGCACGACGACGGGGCTGCCCTCCCCCGCGAAGATCCGCGCGATCTCGGCGCCGTACTCCCCGCCGCAGACGCAGAAGACGCCGGGGATATGCCTGTCGATCTCATCGATGCCCGCGCGGAATTCCCGCACCGCCCCGAGGAGCGAATCCCGCTGGACCTCCGCGAAGATCCGTCCGAGCTCCGGTTCCCGGTCGATGCGGCGCGCAAGCTCCTCCCGGGTGAGTGAGAGACCCGCGCGGCGGTTGAATTCCGCCATGTGACGGGGACAGGCGCATCCCCTCCCCGCCCGGGCGGTCATGAGGCGGAAATCGTCGTCGAGCATGATGACGGCGGGCCGGTGCATGGCGAGCGTGCGCGTCTGCGAGCGGAAGAACGCGCGGAAATCGGGATCGGCGGGACAACAGACCGACTGCTCCGCGCCGTCCGAGAGGTTCACGTAGCACTGGAAGGGGAACGGGCGGTCCAGGGGATAGCCGTGCCCGATCGACGCCTGAATCAGGATCCCGCAGGAGAGGCCGCGCTCGGCAAGCCTGTCCCGGAAGACGTCGTACTTTTCCGAGAGGATCGCGGCCTTGTCGACGGGCGGCGTCCCCTCCGGCACGAGGGTCATGCAGAAGAGCGTGCAGTCGGCGACGCGGTCCCGGTACTGCGCCTCGATATCCCGCGCGATCTCCTCCGCATGTTCGGGATAGTTCAGACTCATGATGGAATAACGGATCATAACGGCCTCCTGCGGCGATATCTTTGAGGATAGTGTAGCACAGAATCCGCGGCGGCGCAAGGGGTGGGGGAAAAATCCCCGAGAAAAATGCCCCCGCCTCCTGCTTGCCATGTTTCAGAATGCCCCTCAACGCCCCGATTTCCGCTTGACGGCGCCCGGAAAATGCGGTATAATGACAAAAAGCCGGGGGATCCCGGGAAGCGAACCTAAAACAGCCGCAGGACACAGAAAGCGAGGACACTATGAACAGATTTCTGACCGATTTTGCAGAATTCATGACGACGCAGCCGTTCCGGATCATCCGCCTCTCCGAGGTGCAGGGGGACGGGGAGATCGAGACCTATGAGATGACCGAGGCGAACGCCTGTCAGGACACCTATTCCGTGACGAAGACCTTCGTCATGACCGGGATCGGCCTGCTCTGGGACCGGGGGCTGATCTCGCTCGACGAAAAGCTCGTCGACATTCTCCGCGAGGACATCTCCCCCGAGACCGAGGCGAAGATGGATCCGCGCTGGAACCTCGCGACGGTTGAGATGGCCCTGACGCACCGTCTCGGGCTGCCGGGCGGATTTCTGGACATCGACTGCTGCGACGTCGCGGAATTCGGAGAGGATTTTCTCGCCTACACGCTGACCTATCCGCTCGCCTACACGCCCGGCACCGATGCAAAATACTCGGACGGCGCATTCTATCTTCTGGCGCGCGCGGCGGCGAAACGCTGCGGGACGACGCTCGACAAGTACCTCTGGCCCGCGCTCTTCTATCCGCTCGGATTCCGCGAGGCCGCGTGGTCCTGCTGTCCGCACGGGCATCCGGTGGGCGGATCGGGGCTCTACATCGGATCCGAGGACATGGTCAAGCTCGGCATGGTCTACCGCTCGGGCGGACTTTACCGCGGGCGGCGCATCCTCTCCGAGGACTGGGTGAAGCTCGCCGTGGAGCGGGAATTCGCCCTCGACTGGGATCCCACGCACCGCGTCTATTTCAAGGGCGGCATGTACGGGCAGAAGCTGCTCGTCGCGCCGGAGCAGGACCGCGTGGTCGCGCTGCAGTCCTACGGGGCGAACTCCGACGCCGTGATGCAATGGGTCCGCGATTACAAAGGATAAATAAGCTCCGCATGAACGCGGAGACGATCGGATAAAGAAAAAGGAGGACAGGATCATGTTCAGAATCACCATTCACGGGGACGACCGGATCGCAAGGATCGAGCCGGAGCTCTACGGACACTTCACCGAGCACATCGGCGGGGTCTTCTACGACGGGATCTGGGTCGGGGAGGATTCGGCGGTCCCGAACATCCGCGGACTGCGCCGGGAGCTCATCGAAAAGCTCCGCGCGATCCATGCGCCCGTGATCCGCTGGCCCGGCGGCTGCTTCGCCGAGACCTACGACTGGCGCGACGGCATCGGCCCGCGTGCGGAGCGGCCAACGCGGATCAACTGGTGGCGCAACGCCGACGGACGCTACGAGCCGAACGCCGTCGGGACGCACGAATTCGTCGACTTCTGCCGCCTTATCGGCGCGGAGCCGTATTTTGCCGCGAACATCACGTCCCTCACCCCGCTCGCCATCCGGGACTGGATGGACTACTGCAACTCCCCCGCCGGGACGACGACCCTTGCGCGGGAACGGGAGAAGAACGGATCCCGCGAGCCCTTCGGCGTGAAATACTGGGGCGTCGGAAACGAGACCTGGGGCGGCGGCGGAAACATGACGGGCGAGATGTACGCGCATGAATACCGCAAATACGCCGTCGTGATGGAGAACGCGTACCCGAAGGCCGAGCTGATCTGCTCTGGCGCGGACCACGACGACTGGCACTGGGCGAACGACGTGCTCCGCGTGCTCGAGCCGTCCTACCGGATCATGAGCGGCCTTTCCCTGCACTTCTACTGCGGTTCGGCGGGCGATCCCCTCGCGTTCACGGAGGACGAATGGTACCGCCAGCTGAGACAGGCCCTCGACATCGAGCGGGCAATCCGGCGCAACTGGGGCTTCGTCGTCGGCTACGGCATGGAAAAGCGCGCGCGCCTCGTGATCGACGAGTGGGGCTGCTGGCATCCGGGCGGATCCGGTCCCTCGACGCACATGAAGGAGTACGGCATCGAGCCCGCGCCGAACAATCCGGACGGGGTGCAGAACCTCTTCGAACAGCAGTCGACCATGCGGGACGCGATGGTGGCGGCGGCGACGCTCAACCTCTTCGGGAACCACGCGGAGAAGATCAAAATGGCGACGGTCGCGCAGCTCGTGAACAATCTGCACGCCCTGTTCCTCGCGGGCGGAGAGCACCTCATCACGACGCCGACCTACCACGTCTTCGACATGATGCAGTCCCACATGGGCGGCGACGCGCTCCGGGTGTCCGGTGACTGCGGGGAGATCGCGCGGGACAGGGCCGACGGACGCGGCGTCTACACGATCCCGAACCTCTCCGTCAGCGCGTCGGTGAAGGACGGGAGGCTGACCGTGACCCTCGCGAACATGAGCGTGACCGAGGCGGCGGACGTATGCCTGAACCTCTCGACGCTCACCCCGGCGAAGGAGGCCGAGCTCCTCACCCTGACGGCGGACGATCCGCACGCGCACAACACCTACGACGATCCCGAACGCGTGAAGCTGACAGGCGCTGTCGTTCCCTTCGACGGGTCCGTGCGCATCCCGGCGTTCTCCGTCGTGACCGTGCGCGTCGCGGTCTGATCCCGAAAATCCAATCGAACGGAGGCGATCTCCTTGAAGCGAACCCCGCTCCCCGCCCTGCCGCCGGACGTACCGCGCGAGATCGCGGACTTCCTCGGCTCCGCGCCCGTCTATGACAGCAGCTGTTCCGAGGATGCCCGCGTGTATTTCCTCGACCTCGAAGACGGGTATTTTCTCAAACGCGCGGCGAAGGATGCGCTCGCAGAAGAGGCGGCCCTCTCGAAGGTCTTTGCCGACGCAGGGCTCGGTCCCGCGGTGCTCGCCTACGTCCCGGCGGAGCACGACTGGCTGCTCACCCGGCGGATCCCCGGCGAGGACGCGGCGCATTATACGGAAAATCCGGCGCTGCTCTGCAATCTGCTCGGTCCCGTTTTCCGGGAGCTGCACGACCGCGGGCTCTCCTTTGCCGGGGATGCGCCTCTCCCGGACCGGACCGCCGCCCTCCTCGACTCCGCGGACCGCGGGCTCCTCTCCGGCGCGTATCACGAGTATCTCCGCCCGGAACGCTACGGGATCCGGTCCCCGGAAGACGCGCGGGCGGTTCTGGAGAACAGCCGGGACCTGCTCCGTCCGGACTGCCTCATCCACGGCGACGCCTGCCTGCCGAATGTGATGATCGCCGACGGACGCTTCTCGGGATTCGTCGACTGCGGAGGCGCAGGACGTGGCGACCGTCACACCGATCTCTTCTGGACCGTGTGGTCGCTCGCGTACAACCTCAAAACCGATGCGTGGGGCGACCGCTTTCTCGACGCCTACGGACGGGACGCCGTCGAGGAGGAGCGACTGCGCGCCGCCGCTGCCGCCGAAGCCGTCGCCGGGGACTGACCGGGGAGTCCCGGCACGATCCATACAGAACAAAGATCCCCGCTGTCCATTCCGGGCGGCGGGGATGTTGTATTGCCGGGGAGCTTCATTCGACCGTGAAATCGGTCCAGTCGATGTGGTTGAGCGTCATGACGTCGTCCGCATGCTCCATGCCGAGCTTTTCGTAGAAAGGGACGGCGTGTTCGTTCGCGACGAGGTAGACGGCGATATCCCGCTCCCCGCCCGCGATCTCGTGCGCGGTCTGCATGAGGCGGCGTCCGATGCCCTGCCGCTCATAGTTCCGGTCGACCCCGAGATCGGTGACAAAGAGCCAATAGGCGAAGTCCGTTACCCCGAGCAGGACGCCGACGAGCAAGCCGTCCTCATTCCGTGCGGCGAGGCTGACAGACGCGCTCCGGAGAAGCGTCGGGATCCGTACCTCGAACCGTTCGCGGGGATACTGCGAGCCGAGATCGGTGCGGCGCAGGAAATCGATATACTCCTCCGCGCTCAGCCGTTCGCTCTGAATCTCGATCATGGTGACCTCCTGTGTTCGTCCGAGTTTCTGCCGTCATTATAGCATGTCCCGGGCCGGACGTCAAGCGCGATATGGATTTCTTCCTCACTCCCTGTTTTTCAGCGCGAGCGCACACGGGATGCCGCGGATGCGGAGGCAATCGAAGACGGAGATCACGAGATAAGCCGCAAGGACGAGGACAGAATTCTCCACGAAGCCGTCCGGGCGCATGATGAAGCCGAAATACCCGCCGAGGCGCATCAGGATGATTTTCCGGAGGATCTTTGCCATCGCGATCGGGCATTCATACTCCAATGTCTATTTTTCAATTTCATGTTGTGAATTGGCTTTTGCCAACCATTCTCTGTCATAGCATTCCCCCCGCCTCATGCCAAGGGAAGGTGATGAAATAACATGCATGAATCGCGCGGACGGAACAGAAACAGGACCGTTATTCAGATCCCGATCCGAATAACGATCCTGTTTCGGCAGTCATCCTTCCCCGCCCATCGCCGGGTCCTTCTCGGGGAGCAGGGCGAGGAGTGCGTCCCAGAAATCGGGCATGGCGCGCTTCAGCCGGAGGATATGGCCCTCGCGGTCGAGGAAGACGTGCTCCGAGGTCGCGGTGCAGACCGTCTCGTCCTTTCTCGGATTGCGCATTTCATACTGCAGGGTCAGGGACGCGCCGCCCATCCTGAGCGGGGAGACGGCAATCTCGATCTCGTCGTCGAACGTACAGGAGCGCAGATACACGCAGGATACCGAGCGCACGGGCGAGACGATCCCCGCCTCCTCCATCGCCGCGTAGGGGAACCCGATCCGATTCAGATAATCGATCCGGGCCTCCTCCATCCACCGGACATAGTTGGCGTGGTGCGTGACGCCCATCCGGTCCGTCTCGTAGTACTGCACCTTATGGATATACGGTCTCATGAGACTGCCTCCCTTCCCTGTGCGCTGGATCTCATTCCATGCATTCCCGGATGTACACCGCCGCCATGGACGCGAAGCCGTGGTTGAGGCTGCAGGTCAGGCGGGCGTGCTCCCAGAGGGTCCCGGTCGTCTCCGCCATGCCGAGGAAGAAGTCGCGGCAGTCGGCGAGCACGCGGTCCCGGCATCCCCAGCGGAGGAGAAGCTCAAGCCGCAGATAATTGCCGATGAAGGCGTTCGACGGGTAGACCGACGGATATTCCTTCTCCGGGTCGCGCTTCGGTCCGAATCTGTTCACGAGCGTGTCGGCAAGTTCGGGATACTTCTCCCGGTCCGCGATCCCGAAGTAGAACGCGTAGTACTGGCAGGTCTCCGTCGTGTGTCCGGTGCGCGTGAGCCGACCGCCCTCATCCCGGACCGCATTGTCCTCGAAGAACGCCCCGTTGAAGCTCTGGGTGCGGATCGTCTCCTTCATCCCCGCCGCGCGCTCACGGAGGGCCGGATCGCCGTAGAGGTCGTCCACCGCTTCGAGCGCGGCCGCCCAGAGCATGTTCGACGGGTAATTCACCCCGCGGATGAAATCACCGTCGTTGCACCGGCTCCACTCGATGAAGACCCAGCTTTCGAGGTTTTCGAGAAGTCCGTCCGCGTTATAGAACCGCTCGAAGAACTTCACGAGGCCGTAGACCTTCTCCCGCGAGATCTCCTTCATCCGCTCGTCGCCCGTGCGCCGGACATAGTTGCGGAGCTCGAGAATGTACCACATGGACCAGTTCGGGATGTAGACGCCGTCGTTGTGGTCCGCGGGATAGCACATCGGGATCATCCCCTCGGGCAGATACGGAGACTGCGGGGCGAGGGCGTAGTTTTCGAGGAAGCTCTTCTCGACGAGATTCTTCCCCGTGAAGAGCGCCTCGGAGCGGGAGGAGAAATAGCTGTCGCAGAGCCATCCGGCGCGCTCGCGGGAAGGGCAGTCGGTGAGGACGTCGACTGCGTTCTGCGCGAAGGTGTTGACCGCCGCCGCCGTGATTTTGTTCAGCGCGTCGTCCTTGTAATCGTACCGGAATGACGCGGCGTCGGGGTTTTCGTAAAGGATCATGCCGAAATTCCGGATCTTCGCCCGGCCTCCGCGGATCACGACCGTCGCAAACCGGGCGGCGTTCGCCTCGAAGGTAACGATCCGGCTTTCCCCGGCGTCGAGGGTGTATTCGATCACATTGCAGCAGTCGTTGCGGAAGGGCGAGACCTCGCGATGATCCCCGCGGTCCGCGATGACCTCGTCGAATACGAGCGTCAGCACGGTGTCCGCCTCCGCCGTGACCTCAAAGGCGAAGAAGCCCGTGCAGGTCCGCCCGAAATCGTAGGTCTGATAGGCGCTGTCGGAAAGCGTTTTCGCCTCCCCCTCTCCCGTGCGGACATAGATGAACTGCCCGGCGCGCTCCCCTGGATCGGTCTCCAGCTCGTCGGGACGGAAGCCCTTGAAGCGCACGGGATCGATGCCGGAATACGCCCGGTCGCGCCACGGCTTCGCCTGCGGATTGATCCCGACCGTCCCGTACTCCACCGGAGAACCGGGGACGCGATCGAATCTCGGCATGGGGACATACCGCGGCAGGAGGCGGTTCATCGGAACGGCAGCGGTCGCGGCGGAGGGATGCCCGGCAGTGTCTCCCGCATAGAAAGCCGCGGGATCGCCCGTCAGCCGATAGACCTCTGTGTAGGTGCGCTGGAACGAGAAGCGGCGGACTCGCTGAGCCCGCTCCGTCATGGGATAGGCCGTGAAATCACTCGCCTCCGCCGTGACCTCGCCGCCCGCGCGGATCTCTGCCGCGAAGAACGGACGCTCGTCCACGGTATAGAAGGTGTTGGTGTTTGCGGAATAAACCTCGACGGCGAGGACCGTGTCGATCCCGGCCCAGGCTGCGAGGGGATAGACGTCCGTGCGCGAATAGCCGTGCGCCGCTCTCGCCGGACCGTAGCCCTTGAACTCGCCGTTCACGAACAGGCGGTAGAGATTCGACGCGGCAAGGGTCAGCACGGCGTCCGCCGACGGAGTCAGCCGATATTCGAAGGTCACGGCGACGTTCTTTTCTTCATAGAGCTCCGGGATCCAGACAGCTTTCATGGGTGATACCCCTTTCCGATGATAATAGGCAGAATACCTGTGCCCTCATTATAGCAGATCCCGCGGCAGGTTGCAACGGGAAGCGGTAAATTCGAGGCGTTCCGGCACAGGTTTTGACCTCCTGTGCGTTTTTGACGCGCAAAATCCGCTCATGGATTGCAAACCGTCCCCCGGCGTGGTATAATACGAAGGAGAATCAACGGGCTCCGGTCCGGCAAAAATCACAGGAGAGTCTTATGGACAAGGCAAAAATCATCTTCGACACGGATATCGGCGGGGACTGTGACGACGCGGGGACACTCGCCATGCTGCACCGTCTCTGCGACAAGGGCGAGGCGGAGCTTCTGGCGGTGACGGCCTGCTACGCCTCCCCGTATGTCGCCGGATGCATCGACGCGATCAACCGGTTCTACGGACGCGAGGTGCCCGTCGGCGTGAATTACGCGGTCCGGAACGATTCGAGAGGCGTCTACGCGGGCGCGCTGTGCGACTGCTTCCCGAACCGCTTCCCGGCGGAAGATTACGGAACCGAGCGCGCGCCACAGGATACGCTCTCCCTGCTGCGCCGGACGCTCGCCGAGGCCGAGGATGGCAGCGTGACGCTCGTCGTGACGGGCAATCTCGGCTCCATGGCGCGGCTTGCGACAAGTCCGGCGGACGAGTACTCCCCGCTCACCGGAGGCGAACTGATCGCGAAGAAGCTCCGCCGGACGGTCCTCATGGGCGGGCGGTTCACGGAATCCTGGCCCATGACGATCTACCCGGACGGAAACCCCGCGGGCGGAGCCGTGACATGGGAGTGGAACATCTACGGCAGCGGGCTCGAGACCGCGCGGGCCGCCTTCGACAACTGGACGGGCGAGCTGGTGCTGTCGAGCTATGAGATCGGGTCGTACATCCACACGATGGCGGGGTACCCGGACTGCGCGGCGAAGGGGGATCCGGTCGCGCTGGCGTATGAGATCCACAACCACGGCGCCGGACGGTGCAGCTGGGATCACACCGCGATGCTCGAAGCCGTGCGTCCGGGGCGGTACTGGAACTATCATGCCATGGGACGGATTACGGTCGACGACGCGCTCGTCACGCACTGGTCCCCGGAGGCGGGCGGCTTGCAGACCTACCTGCTCCCGAAGGTCGATTATGAAGAGATCCGTCAGGTGATCGACGACCTCGTGGACGGGAAATGACGGCTCGGGCCCCATCCCCGATACCTTGGACAGTCTGAAAAAACCTCGGAGCGCACTTTGTCTCCGAGGTTTTCGTTTGTTTTGGCAGAAGCGAGGGCCGATCGCGCCTTCAGCGGCTCAATCCCTATGGAAGCGGAGGGCGTCGAGCGCGGCGGTGAAGCCCTCTCCATAGAAGCGGACCTCTGCGGCATGGACCCCGGCAGAGGGGCGTTCGAGGCGTCCCGTAATCTTGGCAAAGCGATTGGCCGGCTGAATGGAAACAGATCCGGCGTACCAGCCGTCGAGGTAAACCTCTGCGCGGCAGGGCTTGTCCGTACGCACGCGGAGAGTGAAGGCGTCCTCGCCGTCGAAGGAGTATGAGCGGTACAGCGCGGAGTCGCCGTTTCCGATCTCCGTGACGGCGTATCCGTACGCCGAACCCGCGTCTCCCGCGATCCGCGCGCTGCCCCTCAGCTCTGCCGAACGGTATGCCGGGACCTCCTCGCCCGCGCCAAAGAGACCGGAGGTCATCTTCACCTCGCCGATCCGCCCATTCTCATCGAAGAAGATCGGCTCGGCGCAGACATGGCGCGAATATTCCCCGCCGTGGGTGGAACGGTGATAGAAGAGATACCACTGCCCGCGGAATTCGCAGAGGGAGCCGTGGTTGTTCCATGTCCGCGGATCGCAGCCGAAATTGTCGAGGATCACGCCGCCGTAGGTGAAGCCGTGATCCGGATAATCGGAGACCGCGTAGCCGAGGGAGGTCGCGCGTCCGCCGTGGCGGTGGGTGTCGGTGAACAGATAGTAGTACTTCCCGCCGATCTCCTTGACCGAGCTGCCCTCGTGAAACTCATGCTCGGCGACGGAGAGCGGCTGGACGGCGGTTTCGGGATCGATCTCGGTCATGTTGTCCCGCAGCTTCGCGGCCCGCACCTTGTCGAACTGGCCCCAGTAGAACCACGCCTGCCCGGTATGGTCAATCATGACGGCGGGATCGATGCCGTGCACGTGCTCCATCGGGCCGAGATCCTCGAAGGGTCCCGCCGGATTTTCGCTCACCGCAACGCCGCAGCGTCCGTCCGGCACGCAGTAGTAGAGGTAGTACTTCCCCGCCCGGTATGCGCAGTCGGGAGCATAGAGCGCGCCGAGGTCCTTCGCCCAGCCGTCCCGGGTCCGGGCAAGCGAGAAGGACACGCCGTGATCGACCCAGTCGCGGAGATTGTCGGAGGAGAAGACATGGTACTCGTCCGAGCAGTAGGAGCGCCGCCCGGAGAAATCGAGGGAGCCGTAGAGATAGATCCGCCCGTCCTCCCAGACATGCGCTTCCGCGTCGGGGACAAAGACGTCGATGGGGAGGAGGGGGTTCGTGACGGGGATGGTGTTCATGCGCAGGTCTCCTTTGGCATTCAAGATAGAGATAAAATAGAACTGTATTGACAGAACGGTGTCCGTTATTCCTCGAGCTCGCGGAAATCCTTGAGCAACTCCGTGATGGGCAGGTGCTGCGGGCAGGCCTCTTCGCACTGACCGCACTCAACGCAGTCGCTCGCCTTTCCCTTGTCCTGCGTCACGATGTTGTACTCGCGGACCGTGCGGAACCGAGGACTTCCCTTCTTCCGGTTCGCGACGTTGAAGATCTCCGGGATCGGGATATTCATGGGACATCCCTCCGTGCAGTAATGGCAGGCGGTGCACGGGATGGATTTGTCCCCGTTCAGGGCCTCCTGCGCCTCCCGGATCACGGCGAGCTCCTCCTCCGTCATCGGGCGGAAATCCTTCATGGTCCGGAGATTGTCCTCCATCTGCGCATAGCTGCTCATGCCCGAGAGAACGGTGACGATATTGCCGACGCTTGCCGCGAACCGGAGCGCCCACCCGGCGTAGGAGAGTCCGCTGCCCGTGCGGTCGAAAACGGCCTTCACCGCGTCGATCGGCTCCGCCAGAATGCCTCCCTTCACGGGTTCCATAACGGTGACGGGGATCCCCCGTTCCTTGCAGATCTCCCAGTTCCGGCGCGACGCCACCCCGGGATTCTCCCAGTCCGCGTAATTCAGCTGGAGCTGGACGAATTCCGTGTCCGGATGCGCGTCGAGAAGCGTCTCGAGCAGATCCGGATCGGCGTGGAACGAGAAGCCCCAGTGCCGGATCCTGCCCGCCTCCTTGAGCTCCTTCACATAATCCCAGATGCGGTACTCGTCGTATTTCCGGTAGGTGCTGCGCTGGATCGCGTGGAGCAGGTAGAAATCGAAGTATCCCGCTCCGGTCCGCTCGAGGCTCTTGTCGAACTGCCGCTTCGCGCTCTCCTCGTCGCGACATCCCGCCGCGGCGGCGTGGAGCTTGGTCGCGATCGTGTAGCGGTCCCGTGGAACCCGTTCGGTCAGCGCTTTCCGCACCGCCTCCTCCGATCCCCCGCCGTCGTAGACGTACGCGGTGTCGAAGTAGGTCCCTCCGGCCTCCAGAAACGCGTCGGTCATGCGGATGGTCTGTTCGATGTCGATACTCCCGTCCGCGTTCTTCGGCAGGCGCATCAGCCCGAACCCGAGCTTGAAAATATCCTTTCCGAGATAGTCCGCCATTTCATATCTCCTTTTCAAATCCGGATCTTCAAGCACCGCGGGTGCCGAGATCCCCGTTTATCCGCTTTCATTATACCGATTCTGCGGGGGGATGTCAAGGGAGAATTGGTCCCCGACAGGCAGACAGCCGAAGCGGACTCGCAAATTCTTTTTTTAGGAATTATCGAAAACCCCTTGCAAATCGGCGCAAAATGTGATATACTACCGTGCACGGAGAGGTATCGAAGGGGTCATAACGGGGCTGACTCGAAATCCGTTCGGCACTGAGCCGGGGTACCCTCCGGAATTCCTTTAACGAAGCGGGTTTCCGCGATTCTTCGGAATCCGGAAGAGCCGGAGTTCTAAGACGAGTTCTAAGAATAACTGAATCGGATTTTTGTTTACCATGCAAGTCTCAGCAGAGGACGAAACTGTCCCCCGTTTGTGACCGACACCAAGCTCATCGAAGTCAGTGATGAGCTTTTTCTTTTCGTCAACACATGAGGCGATCCGACCTCGGGGCTTGACAACATAGTCCACTTTACTGTTAAGCAGGCGGAAAACGTGATGCAATTCAATTACTTCTCTCTATTCCCAATAGCATATTCTGGAGTGCGTAGAGTTTTTTGAGAGTGAATATTTGTTCATAAACACAGAAATGAAGAATGCACAAAAAACCGGGTGGCATTCATAAAGTCACCCGGTTTTTGATTTGTGTTTATTATGTCCTCGCAGCCTTCTTGCTCGGCATGAACCAACCTCCTTACAATAGAATAAGCCAGCTGGATGATCCAACCGGCTATGTACCATTCGATTTTTATGTGTGATTCAGCCCGACAAACCGGAATTTATCTTTCGATGAACTTCTTGATTTCCGCAGCCATAATCTCCGGATGACCGATTATATCTCCGTGCCCCATTCCTTCAAAG
>CACZSA010000116.1 GCA_902783705.1 uncultured Ruminococcus sp. | reverse complement strand
GCAGATGATCGACGATCAGGTCGAGAACATCGCGGCGTCGGAGAAGATGGACCACAAGACCTTCCGCGACGCGATGCAGTACACCGGACTGCGCGGCCACCTCTCGCTCTTCAAATACACGCAGGAGGTCGACTACCTCAAGGACTGGCTGAATCAGCGCATCGCGTGGCTCACGTCGGAGTGGTACGAGAAATAACGGATAAAAGAGAAAAAGTGCGGTGGGAATCCGATGAACGGATTCCGGACGTGAAACGGTCGTGAAGCTGTACATCCCGTGCAGCCTCACGACCGTTTTGTTCTTTTCGCTTCTTCCCTGTTCCTGATCCTTTACTGAATAATCAGCAGGTTCCGCGCCGGATCGAGCTCGACCTTGATGCCGCTCGGGGTGAGCAAATCGCGCAGGTCGGCGATGCTCATCTTCTCGCTCTCATGGTCGCGGATCCATTCGTATTCCGTCCGGTAGAGGTCGCGGGCGAATTTGAAGGGGGATTTCAGGAGGCTCAGCGGGATCAGGGTCTCGTCGCCGAGCTTCACGGTGAGATCGGTCTTGTACCCGAACGCCACGACCGCGTCGTGGATCTTCGTGCCCATCTCGAAGGCCGGAAGGATCCCGTTCGCGCCGCCGGGGGTGAGCTCGGAGACGTAGAGCGTGACCATCTCCCCGCCGTCGGGGATGCGTCCGCGCTGGATCGATTTATGGACTTCGGCGAGCGGGAGGGAATCAACCGCCTCCCCGTCGCAGGCAAGCGTCAGCGTGTCGCCGGACTTCGAGAAGGTGAGCCGGGCGTCTCCGCCCTCGCCGCTTCCGGTCAGGGTGAAATATCCCTTCGCCGGGACCGTATAACCGTCGAGCGTCTGGGCCTTGCCGCCCGTGCCGATTGACCATCCGTCCAGCGAGATATCCGCATCCGAACCGTTGTAGAGCTCGACGAACGCCTCTTCCACGCCGCGCAGCGCGACCTCGTTGAGCACGAGTCCGTCCGCCGGTGCAGCCGCCGTCTCCGGCTTGTACGTCACCGTGAGCGACGCTGTGTCGGAGGTGAGGATGAGCGTGCCGTCCCGGAGCGTGCCGCCGTCAACCGAAGCCTCCGCGCCTTCCGGGAGATCGAGCGGGATCGGGGTGGATTTCGGGTAGCGGCGCACCTCGCCGTCGGTCATCCCGAACCAGCCGAGCTCACCGTCCCCAGCCCCGTTCACCGAGAGCGTCAGGGTCGAGAGCTTCCGCCCGCACGCCTTCTCCGTCGCCGAGAGCACCGTGTCCACCCGCTTGAGCGCGTAGGAGCGCAGGCCCGCGACGTTCGTCTGCCAGGACGCGACGCTCCCGCCCGCGATGTGCAGGCTCTTCGTCGTGTATTCCATCTCGGGCAGCATCGCGAGGCTCAGCTCGCCGATCTTCTCCTGCACCCGGGAGGGCTTGAACACCGCCGTCGCGAGCGTGCAGAAGTACATGTAGACCCGGTTCGCGAAGGTCTCGTTCTTCATGAGGTTGTTGAAGACGTTCCGGATCAGGAGCGCGCTCTCCCCGCCGATTGTGTGGTAGGGATCCTTCGAGTAATTGTGCCCCGTGCCGAAGGAGATGTCGAGGTCCTTGAGCAGGAAGCGCCACCGTCCGTCATAGATCCCCTCCGCGTCGGGCTGATACCCGTCCACGCTCCGCCGGAACGCGCGCAGGTTGTTGTCCGGCCAGTCGGAGTTGCCGCAGTAGAGCTCGATGCACATATATTCGATGAAGTTGCGCAGATCGAGCTGTTCCTCGGCCTTCTCCAGGTTCGAGGCGAGCTTCGGATCCATCGCGCCGAGCTTCGAGAGGGTCCGGATGAAGTCCTTGACCGCGCTCTCCGCTTCCTCCTCCGGGGCAGTGTCGAGCGTCCACATGCTCCCGCCGTAGTTCTCGTAGGAGCCGGAGAGGATCGTCAGCTCCTCCTCCGGGACGCCGAAATGCGCCTCGATGAAGTCCGCGTCGTAGTCCTCGATCATCATGAAGACGCCGCGGTATTTGCCGTTGATGAACTCCGTCACCGGGCGGATGGCGGGGAGGATCTGGCCCGTCCCCTCGCAGAGACTGAGCTGAAGGGGCGTCGCAATGACGTTGTTGCCCTCGTTGTTCGAGCCGCCGCGGAGCAGGATCGTGTTCGCGAAGGACAGGATCCTCCCGGTGTGCGGGTCGCGATAGCCGGGGTAGAGGTCGATCGTGAAGGTGCCGTGCGAGGGCGTGTAGGACTTGCGGCTGAAGATCTTCAGGGATTTCTGCGTGTTCGCCCGCGTCCAGCCGCCGTTGACGCGGATCCCGGCGTTCGAGGAATAGTCGTAAAGCCCCTCGCCGTCCTCGGAGAATTCCATGGACGTCGCGCGCTCCCATTCGATGCCGCCGTTATAGAAGTTCGCGTTGGTATTGCCGAGGACCCAGCCCTTCGGATTGCCGTATTTCTTCGCGTCGTCGCGCGCCTTTCCCTCGACGAGGATGCCCTCCTCATAGCCGTAGAGCCCGGCGGGATCGGAGACGAGGGAGAAGACGGGCGTGGTGAACCGTCCCTCCGGCGCGGAGAAGTAGGTGAAGGTATAGCACTGCCCCACCTGCTTCTTTCCGTCGAAAAGCGCGGCCCGCACCACGGCGCATTCGGTCACGCCGTCGTCCGTCGCGTTGTACGGCAGGCGGAAATCGCCCGTCGCCTCGAGGGAATCGGCGGTCGGCACCATCGCCGTGGTCGTCGTATAGCGGATGCGGTAACCGGAATCCGTCGTGAGGGTCAGCCGCGCCGGGCGTTCGTCCTCGGTATAGATGCCGGGCAGAGCGGACGGCGTGATGACGGGCTCCTCCTCCTTCGGCGCGGCGACGATGATCCGCCCCTCGTCGGGATCCTTCGGCGCGGCGGACAAAGAATCCGCTCTCGAGCAGGAGGAAAGGACCGGCGGGGCGGTCAGCGTCAGCGCGAGCAGGAGGGAGATTCCGGTTTTCAGACTGTTTTTCATGGTACCACATCCTTTTGGGGTTGAAACAGAGTTGTTGGGGAATTACCGGTCGAAGCGCACCCAGACGGTCATCTCGCGGGTGTCCTCGCGGTTGCCCCAGAACGCGTAGGGAACGAGGCGGACCGGGACCTCGTCGAGATCGTCGCACGCCTCCACGCGGCGGTAAAGCGTGTCGCTCGTCCACGGGCGGCGGCGCCAGGCGGTCCCGACAAGATCGACCTCGCCGGGGAATACGGTCGAGGCCTCCTCGGGCTCGAAATCCGCCGGATCACTGACGGAGAGCGCGTCGAGGCATTCGCCGTTGTCCGCCGCTTCGAGGCAGTAGACCACCGGACCGCGCATCAGGGCTACGCGTCCGTCGTCCTCGCGCAGGAGCGGATTCGATTCGACGAATTCGACGGGCATCGGGAGCTCCAGCTCGACCGTGTCGCCGTCCTGCCATGTGCGGCGCAGGATGGCATATCCCTTCACGACAGACGGGGAGGTTCCGGCGCCGTTCACCTTCACCGTGAAGGTCCGCGCCCAGCCGGGGATGCGCATCGCGAGGGCGTATTCGCCCGCCGAGGCGGTGAAGGTGATGTGCCCGTCCCACGGATAATTCCCGCGCTGGGCAAGTTTGACCTTCTGCCCGCCCACATCGAGCTCCGCGTCCGAGCCGACGTAGAGGTGCGCATAGATCGTATCGGCGGAGGAGGACCAGACGTAGCTGCCGAGGGAGGTGATCATGCGGGCGAGGTTCGGCGGGCAGCAGGCGCATCCGAACCAGCCGGGACGCTTCGAGCGGATATGCCCGGCAACCCCGGATTTCCGCGTCGCGCTCTCCCACATCGAGAGGGGATTGGTATAGAAGAAATGCTCGCCGTCGAGCGCCATGCCGGAGATCGTGCCGTTGTAGATCAGCCGTTCCAGAACGTCGGAATAGCGGCTGTCGGGATCCATGCGCAGCATGCGCTTCGCGAAGAACACCATCGAGATCGCGGCGCAGGTCTCGTTGTATGCGGAATCGTTCGGGAGGTGGTAGTCGAAGGAGAACGCCTCTCCCCAGACCTGCGAGCCGACGCCGCCCGTGATGTACATCTGGCGTCCGACGATGTTGTCCCAGAGGGTCCGGGCAGCCCGCGCGAGGCTCTCGTCCCCCGTCTCCGCCGCGAGATCGGCGACGCCGGTGTAGAGATAGCCCGCCCGGACGCTGTGCCCGACGGCTTCGGTCTGCTCGCGGATCGGCTTATGGGACTGATTGTACCGCTTGTCGACGCGGTCCTGATAGCCGTCGCCCCAGAAGCCGCGGTGCTCCCGCTTCTCCAGCTCCCAATCGAAGTAGTGCGGCTCGGTCCCGCGGGCGTTCACCATGTATTCGCAGAGGCACAGATACCGCTCCTCCCCGGTCGCCCGGTAGAGACGGCACAGCGCGAGCTCAAGCTCGGGATGCCCCGGATAGCCGTGCAGCTTTCCCTCCTCCGGCCCGATCTTCTCGTCGATCAGGTCGATGAAGCGGCGCATGACGGCGAGAAGCTTGTCCTTCCCCGTCGCCTCGTAATACGCCACGGCAGCCTCGGTCATGTGCCCGGCGCAGTAGAGCTCGTGGCAGTCGAGGAGGTTCGTGAATTTCTTCTCCGGCTCGGCGATCTGGAAGAAGGTGTCGAGATAGCCGTCCTCCTCCTGCGCCGCGGCGATGAGGTCGATCACCCCGTCCGCCGTCCGCTCCAGCTCTTCGTCCGGCGCGATCGAGAGGCGGTAAGCCACGGCCTCGAGCCACTTCGCGACGTCGCTGTCCTGAAAGACGTAGCCGTGGAATTCGCCCTCCTCCAGCCCCGCGGCGATGCGGAAATTGGCGATGGCATGGCTCGGCTCGGTGTTCGGGACCTGATCGTTGAGGACGCGCCACTGATAGGGGATGATCTTGTCCTTTGCGATGTCCTGATAGCGGCTCCAGAAGCCGTCGTGGATCTTCACGGACGAGAGCGGCGCGAATTCATTGGTTACCAAACGCATAGTCAGTCTCCTGTTCAGTTGATTCGGGGTCGGTTCTCAGAAGCGGTATTCGACAGGTGCGGCGGTGAAGGAGCAGATCACGGCCTTCGCGTTCGTGAGGGCGAAGACGGCGGTGTTGCCGTCGCCGGGGGTGTACATCGCGCGCAGGGACGGGTAGGCCTCCAGCATGTGCTCGGCAGCCGCGATGTCCTCGACGAGGGCGGCGTCGGCCGTCAGACGGATCCAGCGTCCTCCGTCCGGAGAGGTCGCCGAGATCTCGACCTTCGGGCAGGCGAGCATCTGCTTCGCGACGTCCTTTTTCAGCCCGGTCTGGATCGTGAGTTTGCCGTCCCAGCAGTCGATCGTGCCGAACGGACGGACGCGCGGCTCGCCGTTGTCCACGGTTGCGAGGTAATAGGTGCCGCAGGCTTTCAGGAATTCATAGACTTCGTTCATGGGGTGCCTCCTGTATGTGATTTTTATTTTCGTGTTCATTTTCCAAGGTTCGACGCGGTCCAGCCCTCGTCCGCCGCGAGAAGGTCGGCAAGGCGCGGGATGATCTGATCGGACATCCAGCAGTCCGTGAAGAAGATCACGGCGGAGTCCCGGCTCGCCATCCATCCGGCGATCTCGTTCATCGCCGCGTCCGCATCGGTGAAGCTCGTCACCGTGAGATCGGGCGTGATCGGGCAGAATCCGGCGCTCCGGAGCGCATCGTTCGTCTCCTCGTCCCCCGTCGCCACGGTCAGGCGGGTCCGGCGGTGCGTGTAGACCGAGAAGCGTTCGTCCGCCGCCGTGAGCGATCCCGCGAGATCCCCGCTGTCATCCGTCGCGACGCCGTACTCCCCCCGGACCGCGCCGGCGAGGATCACAGCGGGTTCGGCGTCGTCCCAGAGGAAGACCGTGCAGGCGAGGCCTCGCTCGTTCAGGCGGTCCAGCGCCACATAGGGCGCGCCTTCCTCCGGCGAGGTGCAGAGCAGATAGAGCCGCCTGCGCGGGTCGCGGGGATCCGGGGACGGCACATAGCCCTCGCCCTCTCCCTGCCAGCCCGTGTCCGCGGCGTAAATCTCGGCGAGCCCCTCGAGCGTGAAGCGCGAATCGCCCGCGAGGAGCCGCAGGGTCACCGTGCCGTCGTCCCCGGTCATCGATTCCGTGCGGATGCCGAGCGCGGCGCAGACAGGTTCCGCCTCGACGTAGTAGGTCACCTCGTCGCGGAAGATGCCGATGCCCTCGACGATCTCCCCGTTCACCGCGGCGGAGCCATTTTTCGAGAAGAGGATCGACACGTACGCCCCGGTCGCGGTGTTCTCGAAGAGGAGATTCCCCTCCGCCGGGACGGTGAAGGTCACGCCGTCGAGCGCGTTGAAGAGATCCGCCGGGACATAGTACTTCCCGTCCCGGATGACGAGCGGCTCGATCGGATCGCGGAACCACGCCTCGTCACCCGTGAAGAGCGAGGGCAGCGCGGCCGCCGCCGGTGAGGACACAAGGATACAGAGGGCCAGCAGAGCCAGCAGGCAAATCCGGATCCTTTGCATCATGACACCTCCTCCCGTCGAAATCCATATCTTTGAAATCCGCGCAAAGCGGATTTCCACTTCACTTCTTACTTATTCCTTCTTCCTTCTTACTTATCGCGCTTACTTATCGCGATAGTACGCCACCGCCAGATCGACGACGAGCCCGTAGCTCTTCTCGCCCGGCGTGCCCTGCATCACCAGATAGGTGTTGTTCACGGTCGTCGAGACCTTCGCGGCGGTGTTTTCGCGGTACTTGTCGAAGAACACGCCGTAGCAGTACAGATCGTACCGCACGCGCACGTCGAGGGTTTCGGCGATCTCCGAGCGCACCTCCTTCGCTCCCGCCGACGAGAGCGCGGAGGAGAGGTATTCGTAGAGGTTCAGATACCCGGAATACCGCATATACGGGTCGTCCGACGCGATGCAGACGAGGAACGCCATGAAGTTCGCCTCGTCCTCCCGCGCGATCCCCCGCTGATGCGCCATCTCGTGCGCCGTCGTGTAGACGTTCACGAAATACGGGTAATTCGTGTTCAGATTCGCCTCCCCGGTGAAGAAGGTGTACATCCCGGAGATGTGCGTGTAGGTCATATAGTCGGAGAGGACGATCTCCTTCACGGGCGCGTCGAGGACGGCGAGGAAATCATAGTCCCGCGCGAGCTTTTCGTAGGATTCGAGGCAGAGGCGCACGGTGTCCTCGTGGCTGTACGGGCGGACCGAGCCGTCGTCGTAGAAGATCATGATCTCGTCCGATAGCTCGTTGAGCCGGTCGACCACGATCCGGGCCGTGTCCGCGAGCTCGTCGACCGTCACCTTCGTGCGCTCGATGCCGAGCTTTTTGTCGAGCGACGTCGTCCGGTAGCCCGCGCCGAAGACAAAGACGAACAGCGCGTAGAGCAGGACTGCGGCGGAGAGGATGCCGATGAGCGCGCGCACAAAATACCGCCGGCTCCGACCGCCCTTGCGGCAGGCGATGACGATGACGACGGCGAGGATCACCGGGCTCCCGAGAAGCAGGAATTCCGCGAGGGAGAACGGGATCCACCCGGTGAGGCGTGCGAGAAAAACGCGGATCGCCTGGGACACGGTCCCGTTGAACGCGTCCGCAAAGCGGGTCGAGGTGAGATAGCCGATGTTGATGCCGAGCGCGGCGAGCCCGAGGAGGAAGAACACCATCGAGAGGGCCGGCACATAGCGGTTGACGCGGCGGTAGAGTCGTACCATAATCACTCCTTCAGTCGGAAGGGATCGTTTCATCAAAGTCCGGAAGCTCCGGGAAGTCCGCGGTGAGACCGAACGCCCCGCACAGGATCCGCATATCCCGGGGAAGCGGCGCCGTGACGGTCATCGTCTCCCCGGTCGCGGGATGGGGGAAGGTCGTGCGGCAGGAATGCAGGGCGTGGCGAGGGATCAGAGGGGACGCCTCCCCGTAGAGCGAGTCGCCCGACACCGGACAGCCGATCCCGGCGAACTGCACGCGGATCTGATGCGTCCGGCCCGTGACGGGCGAACAGAGCACGAGGCTGTGCCCACTTCCCTCGGCGAGCACCCGGAAGCGCGTCTCGGCGGGCTTGGCGCCCTCGTCGTCCGGGCAGCACTCCTCCCGCTCGATCACGCTGTCCGGTTTTCGGCGCAGGTACGAGTGAAGCGCGCCCGTCCTCTCTTCGGGGATCCCGTCGAGGACGGCGAGGTAGCGCTTCGCGATCCGGCCTCCGGTCATCGCGGCGTACATTTTAAAGGAGGCGTCCTTCGTGTTCGAGGTCAGCATGCAGCCGCTCGTGTCCCGGTCGAGGCGGTTGACCGGGCGGAAGACGTAGACGCGGTTCCGGTAGCGGTAGGCCAGGGCGTTTGCCACGGTGTCGAGGTGATGTCCCTGCGACGGATGGGCGGGCATATCCGGCGGCTTGTTCACGGCGGTGATCCATTCGTCCTCATACAGCACCTCGAGCGGCAGATCGTTCGGGATGAGGTATGGGCTGACGTCCTCGGGGCGGTCCTCCACGGCGAGGGAGAGGATCTCGCCCTCCCGCAGCACATGGCGCACCGTCACCCATTCGCCGTCGACCCGGATGCCGTTCTCGGAGAATTTCAGGCGCTTGAGCAGGTTCGAGGAATAGCCCATCTCCCCGGTGAGAAGCTCGCGGACGGTCTTCCCCGCCCGCTCCGGTCCGATCGGAATGTCCATTCAGCTCTCCACCGGACGCCAGTAGGTGTAGAACGCAATGATCGTGCGCTCCTCGCCGCCGTGCTCGAGGTCGTGCGCCGTGATGACCACGCCCTCGAGGGAGAGGAGCTCCCATGCGTAGAGATCCTCGATCTTCGTGCGCATGACGGTCTCCGCGCCGCAGTAGACGATCAGCTCGTCCTCCCGCTTCACGATGACGCCCGCGCGCCCGATGACCTCCTCGATCCCGTCGATCCGCTCGGTC
>CACZSA010000115.1 GCA_902783705.1 uncultured Ruminococcus sp. | reverse complement strand
TGATAGAGCAGGATATCCGCCACCATGAGGGACGGGTAGGTGAAGAGGCCGGCGTTGATGTTGTCGGCGTTCTTTGCGCTCTTGTCCTTGAACTGGGTCATGCGGGAGAGCTCGCCGAACATGGTGTAGCAGTCGATGATCCAGCCGAGCTCGGCGTGCGCGGAGACGTGGCTCTGCACGAAGAGGGTGTTCTTTTCGGGATCGAGGCCGCAGGCGATGTAGAGGGCGAGGGTCTCGTAGGTACGGCGGCGCAGATCGGCCGGGACCTGGCGCACGGTGATCGCGTGCTCGTCGACGACGCAGTAGTAGCAGTGGTACGTGTCGGAGAAGTCGGCGAAATTGCGGATCGCGCCGAGGTAGTTTCCGATCGTGAGGACGCCCGAGGGCTGCACGCCGGAGAAAACGACTTTCTTGTCTTTGTACATGATGCGGATTTCCTTTATGTAGATTTATGAATGCGTTTGGATTCAGGCCCGCGGTTTTCCAGCCCGGGCGGCGGTGCGGAGGGCGAGGAGCCTTTTCATGACGTCCGAGCCGCCCCGTCCGAAATAGTCCGTCAGGGCGAGGTATTCGCGGTAGAGCGCGTCGTAAATGCTCCGGTGCGCGGGATTCGGGCGGTAGACCTTGCCGGACACCGATCCCATCGCCGCCGCGGCCTCGAAGATATCCCGGTACCCGCCGCGCTCCGGTCCGGCAGCGGATGCCGCGTAGATCGCCGACCCCTTCGCGGGGCCTTCCTTCGACGCGCCGACGGCGATTTCCATGCCGAGCACGTCCGCGTAGATCTGCATGAGCGCGGGATTCTTCTGCGCGATGCCGCCCGACGCGGTGAACGCGCTGACCGGGACACCGTGCTCGCGATAGTTCTCAATGATCGCGCGGGTGCCGAACGCCGTGGCCTCGACGAGAGAGCGGAACATCTCCTCGGGCCGCGTCGCGAGGTTGAGCCCGACGAAGAGCCCGGAGAGATCCGTGTCCCCGAGCGGCGAGCGGTTCCCGTTCCACCAGTTCAGGGCGATAAGTCCCGATTCGCCGGGCAGGAGCGCGTCCATCTTCTCCGAGAGACGCGCGATGACGGAGATCCCGCGCTCCCCGGCTTCCCGCTTCACGTCCTCGGGCGCGCAGTTTTCGGCAAACCACGCGAACGCGTCGCCCACACAGCCGAGACCCGCCTCGTAGCCCCAGAGGCCCGGGACGATCCCGTCCTTCACGATCCCGCACACGCCCGGGACCGGAACGAATTCCGCGCCGGGGAGGAGCATGCAGGTCGAGGTGCCGATCATCGCGAACATGTGTCCTGCGCGCGGCACTCCGGCGGACGGCGGCGCGACATGGGCGTCTGCGTGTCCGGTCGCGACGGCGGTTCCGGGGAGAAGTCCACAGAGCGCGGCGCCTTCCTCCGAGATCACGCCCGCGCGGGAGCCGACGGGGAGGACCGGTGCGCTCATCTTGTCCCGGATCAGGGCCGGGAGGCGCGGATCGAGGGCGGCGAGGAAATCGTCGGTCGGTCCGTGGACGCCGTCGGGGGCAATGCACTTGTAGCCGTGGATGCAGGTGTTCTGCGTGAGCCGTCCCGTGAGCCGCCAGACGAGCCAGTCCGCGGCGTCGCAGAAATGCGCGGCTTCTTCGGCGATCCCGGGCGCTTCGTCGAGGATCTCCATGAGCTTCGGGACCGCCCATTCGCTCTGGATCGCGCCGCCGTAGTTCGCAAGCCAGCTCTCCCCGCGCCGGGCGGCGATCTCGTTGAGCTTCGTGGCGTATTTCTGCGCGGCGTGATGCTTCCAGAGCTTGGCGTAGGCGTGCGGATCCCCGGCATGGCGCGGATCGACGCACAAAGGCTCGCCGCGTTCGTCCGTCGGGAGGAGGGTGCAGGTCGTCGAGTCGATCCCGATGCCGATCACCTGGGCGGGCACGATCCCGCTCTCCGCGAGCAGGCGGCGCACGACCGTGCCGAGGACCTCGAGCCAGTCCATGGGGTGCGCGAGGGCCCAGTTCGGCAGCAGGCGGAGCTCCCCGTCGGGCGTCGTCAGGACCGTGTCCATCACACCGTGGGGATAATCGAGGGAGGCGGAGGCGATCTCCGCGCCGTCCGAGACACGCACGAGGAGCGCGCGGCCCGAGAGGGTCCCGAAATCGATGCCGACCGTGTACTTTTCCATGACACCCTCCCCTGCCGATTCGCCTGATGATTCATTTTATATTATACTCCATTATCGCGGCAAAGTCAAGCAGGGCCCTGTGATTCGTGACGGAATTCAACAAGTAGGCGCGGCCCCATCCTCCTCCGGACCGGGGGAGAAAAACGTTACAAAGAAGCCTTGCATTGTTCGCATCCGTCTGCTATACTGATTCCAGCAATACGGATCGAAGGAGCAGAACGATGGCGGACGGGGACAAGCACAACGGTCAGAACGCGGACGAATACGAATCCAACGCGGCACGGCGGATGCGCGCGCAGGGGACGGGCACGGAGGAGATCGACACGATCCACGAGGGCGAGGCGGCGCGCGGAAGCTGGTTCGCAAACTTCTGGTATCACCACAAGTGGAAGGTCATCATCACCGCCTTCTTCGCGTTCGTGATCATCATCGGGATCGGACAGTACGCCTCCCGCTCCAATCCGGACGCGACGATCATCTACGCCGGGCCGAGCTACATCACCCCAACCGGGAACCGCGCCCTCTGCTCGATCCTCGAGGGGATGGCGGACGACTTCAACGGCGACGGCAAGACCTATGTCCAGCTCAACGACGTCGTGTACTACACGGACACGCAGCTCGCCGACTTCGAGAAATTCTGCGAGGAGAACGACATCGACATGACAGTCGACCGCCTCGCGAACGCCCGGACCGCCGAACGGTTCACCTATCAGGTGATGGGCGGGGAGGCGCCGATCTGCATCCTCTCGCCCGCGCAGTACGACATGGTCGCCTCCTCCGGCGGGTTCATGAAGCTCTCCGAGATCTTCGGCGAGATCCCCGAGGACATAGCCGCCGCGGCGGTCGACGACTACGGCGTGCGGTTTGCGGACACGAAGCTCTGCCGCTTCTACGACGCCGCGAAGATCTTCCCGGACGACGCGATCCTCGCGATGCGGACCGTCCCGACGCTCTCCGCGCTGACCGGAAGACGCCGCGCCGAGGCGATCCACGAGCAGAACCTCCGCCTCTTCCGTGCGATGCTGGAATTCGACTTCCCCGAGGGCTTCGAGGAGACGCCTGCGGAACCGTAAACGAAAAAGAGCTGTCACCCTCGATGGATGGCAGCTCTTTGGTTTTATCCGGCTTTACGACAGCGCGGCGAGGAGCCGTCTCTTCGCGGCGGTGAATTTCGCGACGTCGTATTCCACGTCCCGGAACGAGCGGAAGACGCTCTCGCAGATCTCGTCCGCGAGGGGCTTGTTCGTCTCGGCGAGCTTTTTGAGCATCTCGTATTCCTCGGCGCTCTCCCTCTCGGCCTCAAGACGCGCGGAGATCCATGGCTCGCCCTTCCCCGGATAGAGGATGTGCGTGTCGCCCGCGGGGAGGAAGCAGACGGCGTCGGTGTTGTGGTGCTCCGGGCAGTTGAGCGTGAAGGGATCCTGCCCCGGCTGGTAGCAGTTCGCCGCCCAGTGCAGGAATCCGGTCAGGTCGTACTTGTAATTGCCCCAGTGCAGATACCGGGTCGAGAGAAGCGGATAGTCCATGAAGCGGTTGATGTACCCGTATTCGCGCGGTCCGCAGCAGACGTAGTGCCAGATCTCGGCGCCGTTCTGACGGAAGGTCTCGATCTCGGCGCGGTGGCGGTCATATTCGGCGTTGAGCGGGACCCAGACGTCGAGCGCGCCGTGAAGATTGCCGTAGGACATGGCGTCGCAGAGGCGGATCTCCGGCACGATCTTGTGGATCAGTCCGCAGAGCGCGCGGAATTCCGTGCAGTTCGCGTCGTTCGGCTCGTCGGCAACGCCCATGACGCACCGCTCGAGCCATCCGTGCTCGACGAGGACGTCGCGGAGGGCGGGCAGATACTGCGTCAGGTAGCAGTAGCCCTCGTAGCTCATCGACGGGATGCTCCCGCGCAAGAGGATTGTCGGCGCGCTCCAGCTCTTGCGCCAGCCGACCGAGGGAAGATTGAAGTACTTCATCCCCGCCGCCTCGTAGGTCTCGATCATGTGGATGAGACCCGAGAAATCGAATTTCCAGCGGTTGGGTTCGACCTCCTCGGCTCCCACGCCGCCGACGTACATCATGTTCTGGTGCAGCCTGCGGAGCGCGGCGAGGTATTTCCGGTCGAGCGCGTCGTATTCGGGCGTACCGGGGGTGAGACCATGGAACTTTTCCAGCGGCGCGCGGCTGTACCCGACGATGATCTTGAGGGTCTCCTCCGGCAAAGTCGCCGCGTAGACCTCAAGCGTCACGGGGATCGGCGTACCGTTCACGGTGAGGGTCGGATGATACACGCCGGGCGTCATGCCGCGCTCGCATTTCAGAGCGAAGTAGAGCCCTCCCTGCCCCTCTGTCACCTCGAGGGTGCCGTCGAACGGGCGGAAGCAGTCGTAGAGCCAGTACGGCGCGACGCGTTCGGGCCAGTGGGGCTTTCGTCCGTCGTCCGGGATGCCGTGGTTGCGCTCGACCTGCACGGGGACGAGGGTGTAGATCTCCGGGGTCACGCCCTCCGGCAGGTCCTCGAAGCGCACGTCGGCCTCCGGGCTGTCGAGTCCGCGCAGAAGGACCTGCCACGTGGCATAGGTCCCCCGCGCCGAGAAGGCGTCCACGGCGGACGAGGCGGACGGATAGTCAAAGAGATCCGGGTAGGTGAATTCGGCGGATGATACGACGATGTACTGCATAGCGGCCTCCGAAAGGATAGAAAATGGATTCTTTAAGGTTATTTTACCCAAAACCGGACCGGAATGCAAGCGTTTTTTGGCAAAATCTTCGATTCTCTTGCATTTTTCCGCGCCGCATGCTATAATGCAGACGGAAAAAACACAGCATCAGGAGGCGCACCGTGGAAAACACCATGACGCTCGGCGGGCACAGATACCCCCTTTCATTCGACGACGAATTCGAAGGGGATTCCCTCGATCTGACCAAGTGGCGCATCTGCCCGGAGCAGCGCAGACAGGACGTCGGCGGACGCTGGGCAAACTCGGAGGTCTCGGTCCACGACGGCAATCTGTGGCTCCGCGCGCGCATCCGGGAGGACGGCACCCCGGTCTCGGGCGGCATCCGTACCTTCCGCGTGTGGGAGCAGGCCTACGGATACTTTGAATGCCGGATGATGTTCCCGAAGACGACGGGCTTCTGGGGCGCGTTCTGGATGATGTGCGGAAACGTCGGCAAGGTGGACGGCTCGGCGGTGTCCGGCGCGGAGATCGACATCATCGAGAGCGGCGAATGCCCCCGGCGCGGCGTCAATCACGCGATCCACTGGGACGGCTACGGGGACGATCACAAGGCGGTCTCGCACGTCATCCCGAAGGTCCCGGAGCTCTACGAGGGCTGGCACACCTACGCCCTCCAGTGGACGAAGGACGAATATGTCTTCTACGTGGACGGCAAAGAGACGTGGCGCACGTCGGAGCCGGGCATCTGCGCATTCCCCGGCTACATGAAGGTGACGACGGAGTTCGGATCGTGGGCCGCGCCGATCGTCCCGGAGGAGCTGCCCGACTACTGCCGGGTCGACTGGGTCCGCGCATGGGCCGAAGAAGAATAATAAGAGCAAAAGGAAAAGGCGCGTATGCATGCACGGATACGCGCCTTTTGTCATCCCGTCAGAACCGCTCGACGCCGAGCCGGTCCGCGGCATAGAGATAGCTGAGCATCCCGCTCGAATACCACGGCGAGCAGGGCGTCGGTTCCCCGCTCATCGGGTCGATCTCCTGTCCGAGGGGGACCCGATCGAAGCATCTTGTCCACGCCTCGAGCCATTTTTCGCAGATATGGTCGAAATCGCCGCTCCATCCGTAGGCGTCCATCCACCGCGTGCACCGGAGGGTGATGAGGCCCATCGTGTAGTACCCCCAGCAGTTGCGGTCGACGTGGCGCGCGCAGGACGGATCGTTCACCGCCATCGACGGGAAGGGATAGGGCGTCCAGAACTCCTCCGGGTTTTTGAGGTGCTCCCGGTAGATCCGCCCGATCAGCTCCGCGTCCCGCCCCGGCTCGAGCACCCGCTCCATGAAGAGGTGGAAGATCGTGCTGGACTTGTATCTCCGCAGTGCTCCATGCCGGTCGGCGTCGTAGAAGAAAGCGTCCCTCTCGTCATAGCAGTGCGCGAAGAGGTTTTCCCGGATCTCTTCGGCGGAGCGCTCCCACGCCGCGGCCTCGTCCCCCCGCCCGAGCTGACGCACCATTTCCGCAAGCGCCTTTTCGTTGCCGTAGAAGTTCGCGTTCATGTCGACGGCGAGGATCGGGGTGATCCCGTCGTCCGGGGGCAGGGTCGCCGCGTTCTGCTCGACGCCGTCCCGGATGTAATTCCCGGGGCAGGCCATCCCCTCGAGCCGTCCGCTGTTGTCGTGGCCCGTGTCGTAGCCGAAGAACATCTCGACGAGTCCCCTGCCCGTCGTCATCCGGTGTGCCCGGAGCCAGGCGTCCCAGCGCTTCCCGGATTCGTAGGCCTTCGCGAGGAACGCGGGATCATGGTTCATCCGCCAGACCTCGAGACAGAGCGTATAGAACGACACGCACTCCTGAATGTGGGCGTACCGCGTCGATCCGCTCCGCATGACGGCGAACGGGAGCTGACCGTCCTCCGTCTGCCGGTCCATGAAGAGATTCACGGTGTTCTCGGCGAGGTACAGGTATTCCGGGCGGCGGGAGGCGAGGAACACCGAATCGTAGACGTGCTCCATCCAGATCCCGGGATAGGTTTCGGAGATCAGGAAGAGCGGCTTGTCCGTGCCCTTGAAGAGGCCGATGTGCACTTTGTCGATCCTCTCGCGGGCGATGGCGCAGATCTCGCGGATCCGCGCAGTATCGTTGGCTGTCATGATTTGTCCTTTCTCATATCGTCTGTCGCGTCACGGGTTCCGCTGCGCCTCGACGTCCGCGTGAAACGCCTCCCACGCGTCCTCGTGCTCCACATAGTAAAGCGGGCAGAGCTTTCCCGTGATGTCGTAGTGCCGGATCACGTGCCGGGCGGTCAGGCCGTATTCGTCGCAGAGCCATGCCGTGAGCCGCACAAGGGCGTCGTAGGCGGCGTCGGTGAATGCGCCCGTCTCGTCCGGGTGGCAGACCTCGATCGAGATCGTGTCCCGGTTGCGCCAGTTCGAGGCCGAGGACTTCTCGTCGAGCGGCACGCAGAGGATCACTTCCCCCTCCAGCCCCACGACGAAATGGGCGCTGACCTCGGAATCCGGATTCGCGAAATAGCTGCGGTTGTTCTTCGCGCTCGTGCCGGGATTGCCGACGTAGTGGATCACGATGTCGTTCACCGCATCGAGCTTCTCCCCTCTCCGCGACGCGCCGTCGACCGGGATGAGCTGCACGTCGACCCAGTCCGGGACCTCGACGGCAGGGACCTCCGGACGACGGAGCGCGGCGAAGGGATCCGGCGAGAGGAGCAGATACCCCCCGAGGCCGACGATCGCGAGGAAGAGGGCGATCCCCGCGATCCGCAGAAGCAGCCGGTTCCGCATGTCCGCCTCAGGCATCGGGGTCTTCCGCCTGCGGATGTTCCGCCTGCGGCAGTTCGGTCAGGCGGATGTTCGTCGAGCCGTAGGGCAAAAAGCGCACGGTCTTCCTCGGCCCGATCGGCATGGCACAGAGAGGATGCGCCCGCGCCACGATCCCCGAGAGCGGCTCATAGCCCCAGTTGATCTGCGAGACGGGCACCTCGAGCCAGCACGGTGCGTTCTCCGGCGCGAACGGAACGTCCCCGACGTCCTCTGCCGCATGCACCGTGATCTCGTCCGTGTCCGTGAAATCGAAGGCGTACTGCCACTCGGTCGTCGGGCGGACCTCCCAGTCGCAGTAGGGGAATTTCCGCTCCACGCCTCCGCGTTCGTATTCGAGCTTCGTGAATTCCTCGCCGATCTCCAGCGCGTACACGAGCGGTCCCCGCTCCAGCGAGAAGAGCCCCGACGGGCGCGCGATCCGCTTGACTGCGAATGCAAGCTCCATCGTCACGGCGGACGAACCGGACCACGTGCGCGCCAGCGTGACGAGCGTGCCGGGCTCCGCGTCCTCCCCGTCGATCTTCGCCGACGCCGCCGTACCGGGCACGCGCAGGGTCAGCGTGAAGTCGACCGGGCGCTCCGCCTCGACGAGGAAATTGATCCGCCCGTCGAAGGGGTAGATCGTGTCGCATTCGATCCTCACCTTCGCCCCGCCGATCTCCGTCTCGAGGACCGCCGGCACGGGCGAGCACACCGTCACGCCGTCCGGGGAGCGCATCATCGCCGAGCGGGCGAATTTCGGCCATGCCTGATTGAAGTTCGCCGTGCAGCAGCCATAGTTCGGCTCGAGGCCGTAGAGATGGGACTCCGCGGAGTTCGTGCGGAAGATGACGTGATCCGCGGGCAGGCGGACGCACGCGATCTGGTTGGTCATCTGGTCGTACTGATGGCCCCACATGTCCGGGGTGACGGTCGCGGGGAACGCGTTGAATGCCAGCTTCTCAAGCCGGTCTGCCCAGATCGGATTGCCCGTCAGCGCGAAGAGGACCTCGTAGGAGTACATCGCCTCCGCGACGCCGCAGAGCTCGGTGCCCTGGATCGGCGAGGTCCCGGAGAGGCATTCGTCCCCGGTGAAGTGCCCGACCGCCGTGCCGTGATAGGTGAAGAGCTCGTTCAGCATGAATTCGGAGAAGCTGTCGTCCGCCTCGCCGTTATCGAGGAGCGACGAAAGCGCGCCCTCCTTGATCGCCATGCCCTGATTGACGACGTGGGATTCCCACTGCCACTTGCGCTCGGGGATCTTATACTGCCAGTCGGCGTAGATCTCCTCGTACTTCATGCCCTGAGAACGCAGGAGGCGCCCGAGGTCGAGAAGCCAGTCCTCATGGCAGAGCTCGTACATCCGGAAGATCGGGATGAGGCATTCGAACCACCGGGAATGCGCCCAGGAGAAGATCGGATGCGCCTGAATGTGCTCGTACAGATTCGCGAGCGAGCGCTTCACGATGTCCGGGATCCGCTCGTCGCCGGAGCAGTCGTAATAGAGCATGAGGACCTTGTCGATGAGATAGAGCGCCCACATGTCGTAGCCCGCGCGCTCCTCGTCCGTGCAGGGGCAGAGCCATCCGTCGGGCTTCTGTCCCGCGGCGATGGCGTCGATATACCGCTTCGCTCTCGCGATCTTGTCTTCATCGTCGAGCAGATACGCGAGCGGGATGAAGCCGTCGAGCCAGTACGGGACGCGCTCCCAGCCCTCCCGGTCGCCGCCGACCCATCGCGAGTCGCGGATATCGGGCCAGATCTTGTCGAGATTCCCGGACAGAGAGTCCGCCTGGATCTCGAGCTCGCGCCGGAGCCAGCCCGCGGGCTTCAGCTCGGACGGCCTGAAGAATTGCAGTTTCAGCATGACAGCCTCCTATTTTGAAGTGAGAAGTTATGAAGGAATAGTGAATACACGTGTCGGAAAAACTACGGTTGAATCATGGCATCGCGGAAATCGACGGATTCCGTGAGCCGTTCTTCGATCCGGTCGAGGACGCGGGCGGCTTCACAGTCGTCTGCCGCTTTTTCGAGATCCTCGGCCTCTCCCCACCAGACAGCGTTCAGATACTTCCAGAGAAGCGGCGCGGCAGCGATCTCGTCGTCGTTCCACGCCCGCTCCTCCCCGAAGATGCGGAGGACTTTTTGCGCGTGCGCCTCCGCCGTGAGAGGATTCGTCGCGTTGAAGCGGTAATATCCGATGGAGAGCGCCATGTTCAGGGCGGTGTCCTCTCCCGCGAGGTTATAATCGATCAGCCCCGCGAAGTGACCGTCCTCCGAGAGCAGCACGTTCGTGTCGTTCCAGTCCGCCTGAAAGACCGAGGTCGGAAGACGCGGATAGAGCGAGGCGAGGGCGTCCCGGTTCTCCTCCCAGTGCGCCCGGAGCGTCCGCCATCTTGAGAGCAGCGCGGGATGCTTCTCCCGGATCTGCCGCTCGGCTTCGAGGAGGGTTTCCTCCGCCTCGTCGGTTTCCGCGTCCTCGGGCGGGGCGAGGCGGGCATAGCCGGAGATGCCCCATCCGCCGGGGAGACGCGCCGCCGCAAGCTTCGCGTTGAAGCGGATCAGCTCGGTCTGCCATGCGGGGCATCCGTCGGGGGATTTCGGGCGGGCGGCGTCCTTTTCGCGGTAGCCGTCCGTGCCGTACTCCTCCTGCGTCTCGGCGAGCGGATACGGCGCGAACTCCTCCGCCCAGACGACGAAGGGACGCCCGTCGATCTCCCGGGTCTCCGCGATCCGTCCGGCGAGGGAGGGGATCAGGGCGGGCATATATACGCCCATCGCGCGCGCGGTCCGGATGAGCGAGGTCCACCCTTCGATCCGCCGGGGATGGGTGAACGCGTTCGACGCGAGCTTGAGCACATACCGCGCCCCGTCCCCCGCCGTGACCGTCGCCGCCGCGCGATCGTCCGCCTCCCGCGCGCTCGACGAGAGGAGCGTCACATCCGCCGGATCGCGGAAGAAGAGGGACGCGGCTGAACGGAGGATGGCATCAGAGGTATAGTCAAATCTTATTTTCATTTTCCTATTGTTAAATTGATCCGGAAACAGATCGTTTTACGCTATCAAATGAATAAGTCGAGATCGGTCACCAATCACACACATGGCAAAATATAATATATCACCAATACTCTGTCTACATCCTCAATATCGGGGAGATTGCCACGTCAGGCGTCTCAGGACGCCTTCCTCGCAATGACAAACGGAAGCTGGATAGGTATGAAAACCAACACCCGTTTTCAATATCCCAATCTATCCAGAGGCATTTTACGGGTCCTCAGGACAAATGAAAAGTAAACTCAATTGTTCATTGGTTCCGGGTTCCGGATGCGGCTTACTTCAAACTGCACTTTGTCATTGCGAGGAGTGAGCCTTAAGGCTCACGACGTGGCAATCTCCCCGAAATTAGCGAGCACGAATGAAACCGGAGACCATTTTCGGGCAGCCATACATGTTATTTATCCATGTTTCTTCAGCCATCCATGACAGACTGAAGTTGTATCTGCATGACAAATTGCATCTGATTTCCGACATACTACTCATAGCGTAGGGTATAGATCTACAAATGACGGATTTGTGTCAAGGATCAAATCCAGTTTTTTCTTTCTGCTCCAGTCCTTAATCTGCTTCTCCCGTGAGATCGCAGAATACACACTTTTTGTCTGTTCAAACCATACCAGCTTATGCGCATGATATTTTGCCGTAAAACTGTCGGGATTGCGATTTGTTCTGTGCTCTGTCACGCGGCGGCGCAAATCATTTGTCATTCCTACATACAGTATTGAGTTGAACGTATTGGTCATTATGTAAACATAATACTTTAACGGGTCACCATATCAGCGTCGCCGCGCGGATGACGATCTTTGCGGAGATCTCGGCGGCCTTTTTCGCGAAGGCGGGATAGTCCTCGACCGCGCCGCCGTCCGCGCTGTCCGAAATCGTCCGGACCACCGCGAAGGGCACCTTGTTCGCCGTGCAGACCTGTCCGACCGCGCCGCCCTCCATTTCACACACTGACGCGCCGAAGCGCTCTGCGATCTCCCGCTTCTTTTCGCGGTTCGCGATGAACTGGTCCCCGGTGGCGATCACGCGGTCCGTGAAGACCTTCGTCCCCGTGCCGTCGAGCACATACGCCGCGGCGTTTTTCAGCTCGCTCATGCGCAGGAGGTCGGAGCAGTGCATCTTGATGATATTCAGCCCGGAGATCATCCCCACCGGGTCGCCGAGGGGGGAGGTGTCCATGTCGTGCTGGACCACGTCGGACGCGAGCACCACGTCTCCGATCCCGATATCCGGGGAGAGGGTCCCCGCGACGCCCGTGTTGATGATGCAGTCCGGCGCGTATTTCACGATCATCGTCTGCGCGCACATCGCGGCGAAGACCTTGCCGATGCCGCAGACCGCGACGACCGCCTCCGCCTCGCCGATCTCGCCGCCCGCCTGGGGGTTCTCCATCCGCAGGGTCCCGATCGTGAAGGTGATCCCCCCGACGACCTCGGTCCGCGCGTCCTCCATCGCGGCGATGATGTGCTCCGCTTCGATCTGCATGGGCGCGATGATCCCGTATCTTCCCTTCTTCATTGCTCGTCCTTTCCGGAATCCCCTGCGGATTCCCGCTGCATCTCTATATATTCTGATTTTGTGCTCAATCGGCGTCCGCGTCCGAGGGCATCCGCCAGTCGCCCCGCGGGCTGAGCGCGACCGATCCGACCTTCGGACCGTCGGGCAGCGCGGACCGCTTGAACTGCTGCGTGCGGAACCGGCGCAGGAACACGGTGAGCCACTTATCGACCGTCGCCTCGTCAAACTGCCCGCCGAAAGCCGCAAGCGCCTCCCGCTTCATCTTCTCGGGCGTCTCTCCCCACCGCACATAGTGGTAGAGGAAGAAATCGTGCAGATCGTACGGCCCGACGAGATCCTCGGTCTTCTGCGCGATCTCGCCCTCCTTCGGGGGGAGGAGCTCCGGGCTCACGGGCGTTGCGAGGATATCCCGCAGCACGTCGCCGAGCGTGCGGACCCGGCCGTTCCCGTCTTCGGCGGAGATCGTCTCCCCGTTCGCGCGGGCGTAATAATCCACCAGCACGCGCACCAGGGTCTTCGGCACGCCGCCGTTCACGCCGTAGTTCGACATGTGGTCCCCGTTGTAGGTCGCCCAGCCGAGGGCCAGTTCGGAGAGATCGCCCGTCCCGATGACGAGGCCGTTCTCCGCGTTCGCGATGTCCATGAGGATCTGCGTGCGCTCCCGGGCCTGCGCGTTCTCGTACACCACGGAGCGGTCCTCGGGATCGTGCCCGATGTCGCGGAAATGCAGATCGACCGATTCCTTGATATCCACCGTGCGGAAGCGCGTTTTCAGCATCGCGCCGAGCAGCTCGGCGTTCGAGCGGGTCCGCGCCGTCGTCCCGAAGCACGGCATGGTCAGGGCGATGACGTCCCCCGGATCCCGTCCGAGCAGGCGCATGGCCTCCGCTGTCACGAGGAGCGCGAGGGTCGAATCAAGCCCGCCGGACAGCCCGATCACGCAGGTCGAGGCATGCGCCGCCCGGATGCGTTTCGCGAGCCCGCGCGCCTGAATGTCGAGGATCCGGCGGCATACCGCGTCCCCGTCCGCGCCGGGCTGCGGGATGAAGGG
>CACZSA010000114.1 GCA_902783705.1 uncultured Ruminococcus sp. | reverse complement strand
GTAGCCCATCTGCCCGATGACCGAGAGCTCATAGTCGACGCGGGCGAGGTAGTCCTCCCGCGCGCGTCCCTCGGCGAAGACGATGTGCCCGTCCGCGATCTTGCGCTCGAATCCGGCGAGGGCGAGGGAGCGGAGATAATCTCCGGGATCCATGCCGTTCTCCGGCGTATAGCGCGGGAGCTTGATCTTTCCGAACTCGAAGTCGAAATCGCACATGTCGGCAATCTTCGCCGTGTTCTCGATCGCGCCCTCGTAGTCCCGGAACAGGCGCTCCATCTCGACAGTGTTCTTGTAGTAGAACTCGTCCGTCTCGAAGCCGACGGGATTGCCGTCCTCGACCGTGTTCCCGGTCTGGATGCACATCAGGATGTTCTGCGTCTCGGCGTCGGCCTTCTTGATATAGTGCACGTCGTTCGTCGCCGCCATCGGGATCCCCGTGCGCTCGGAGAGGCGGCGGATCCCTTCGCAGACGACCGGATCGTCGCGCAGGCCGTGATCCTGCAGTTCCAGATAGAAATTCCCGTGT
Organism: uncultured Ruminococcus sp.; assembly: GCA_902783705.1. Classification (GTDB taxonomy): domain Bacteria; phylum Bacillota; class Clostridia; order Oscillospirales; family CAG-272; genus UMGS1696. Next base: position 3,534 of record CACZSA010000114.1, on the reverse strand, counting down.
CCGAACGCGCGCTCGAGCCGCAGGGCATATTCCTCGGCCTTGTCGTATTCCCCGGCGACGATCGCGCGCGGAATATACCCGGCGAGGCAGGCGGAGAGGCAGATAAGCCCGTCCGTGTGTGCTTCGAGCAGATCCGTGTCGATCCGCGGGCGCGAATAAAAGCCCTCGGTGAAGCCCTTCGACACGAGGGTGATGAGGTTCTGATATCCCGCGGCGTTCTTCGCGAGCAGGATCAGGTGATTCGAGGAGCCGTCGAGGTCCCGTTCACGGTCGAAGCGGCTCCGGCGGGCGACGTAGACCTCGCATCCGATGATCGGCTTGATCCCCTCGGCCTTGCAGGCCTTGTAGAACGCGACCGCGCCGTACATATTGCCGTGATCGGTGATCGCGACGGCCCGGTGTCCCGCAAGCTTTGCCGCCTTCGGAATGTCCGCGATCCGGCAAGCGCCGTCGAGCAGGCTGTATTCGCTGTGCAGGTGCAGATGCACAAAATCTGCCATGGGCTCCTCCTTTATTCTTTGGGATCGGCGTCCCCGTCCTCCGCCGCTTCGAGCAGCTTTTCGAGCCGGTGACGCATCCCGGACTTCGAGACCGGGGGATCGGCGAGGCGTCCGAGGTCCTCGAGGGTCAGCTGGGGATTGGCCTCTCTGAGCTCCGCCGCCGCGCGCACGTCCGGGGGGAGGGAATCGTACCGCCCCGATGTCCGGAGTGCTTCCGCCGCGTGCGCGATCTTTTCCGCCGCCGCGAGCTGCTTTGCGATGTTCGCCGTGTCGAAATTCACCTGACGGTTGACGTTTCCGCGGAATTCCCCTTCGATCTTCGCGTTCATGAAGTCAAAGGCCGCGCCCGTCGCCCCGATGAACGCGAGGAAATCCCCGACGCTCTCCGCCGAGCGCAGGGTCAGCACGGGGCGTCCCCGCCTGTGCGCCTCGCCGAAGGAGAAGCCGCAGTCCCCGAGAATCGCCCGCGCCGCCGCCGCCTCGTCCTCCCCGCGGAAGGAGAGGTCGAGCTGATACGATTTCGCGGGATCGGCGACCGTGCCGTGCCGGAGAAAAAGGGCGCGCAGCAGCACACCGCGGCACCCTTCGCATCGGCACCTTCCGTAAATCGCCGCGAGGGCGGAGGCCTCATCCTCCCCGGTCACGGATGATCCGAGGGAGGCGCAGTCGTCCGCGGTGTGGCGGCAGCACTTCTTTTTGATCTCCGCCGCGGCGAGCTGTTCTTTTACTCTCTGGGAAAAGGATGGTTCCATTGCCTGTTCACTTTACGTGGATGATCTCGCATTCGAGGTCCACCGAATAGTTCCGTTTCACGACGTCCCGGATGTGCTCGACGAGTGCGAGAACGTCATGCGAGGTCGCGCCGCCGCGGTTGACGATGAAGCCCGCGTGCTTTTCCGAGACCTCCGCGCCGCCGATGCGGTACCCCTTGAGACCGCTCTCCTCGACCATCTGACCGACAAAATGCCCCTCGGGGCGCTTGAAGACGGAGCCTGCGCTCGGGTATTCGAGCGGCTGCTTCGCGACTCTCCGCCCGGCGAGCTCGTTCATCTTCGCGGTGATCTCATCACGCTCTCCCGCCCGGAGACGGAACGACGCCGCGAGGACGACCCATGCGGGACTTGTGTGCTTGTAGACGCTGTCCCGGTAGCCGTAGGCGTGCTCTTCGAGGGTGAGCCGGCGGATCTCCCCGGTCGCGGGATCGAGGGCGAGGCTCTCCTCGAGGACGTCCCGGATCTCCCCGCCGTATGCGCCCGCGTTCATCACGACCGCGCCGCCGACCGATCCCGGGATCCCGTAGGCGAATTCGAGCCCTGTGAGCGAGGCGTCCCGCGCGGCTTTGCACACCGACGAAAGGGAAGCGCCCGCCTCCGCCGTGAGAAGATCCCCGTCGAGGGATACGGCGTCGAGGGCGGCGGTTGAGATCACGGCTCCGTCGTAGCCCGCGTCGTCGAAGAGAAGATTGCTCCCGTTGCCGAGGAGAAAGAACCGCGTCCCCGTCTCCACGGCCTTCTTCACCGCCGCGGCAAAGGCACCGCGGGTGCGGGGGACGAGGAAGAGGGCGGCGGGACCTCCGATGCGGAACGAGGTGTGGCGGCTCATCGGCTCGTCGAGGAGGGCGGAGACGGTCTCCCCCTCCGCTTCGGCCCATGCCGCGAGTTTTCGGATCGAATCGTTCATATCGTCCCTCCGTCGAGCAGATCCCGGATTTCAGACAGCTTTCTGACAGTATATGTGAGCGCGCGTCCGCCGTCCCCCTCGCCCTTCGGATCGAAGCGGCAGATGTCGAGGCCGTAGGCGATCGCGCCGTCGCAGTCCGAGGTGAGCGAATCCCCGATCACGAGGACCGAGGATTTCTCCGGATGGCTGAGCGCGGCGAAAACGGCGTCGAAATAGGCGGGAGAGGGCTTCTGCGCGCCGATCTCCTCCGAGACGAACATCCCCTCGAAGTACGGCGCGATCGTCGAAGCGGCGAAGCGCCTGCGCTGGATGCGCGAGATGCCGTTGGTGACGATGAACATCCGGTACCGCCCCGCGAGCGCGCGGCAGAGTTCCTCCGCGCCGTCGACGAGGCAGGACTGATCCCCGAGCGCCTCGATATAGGTGTCCCGCAGAAATGCAGCCCGCTTCGGAAAATCGTCCGTGTCCGGCGCGCACTCTTCGAGCAGAAGGCGGAACCGCTCGAGCTTGAGGGATTCGAGATCGGTCTCCCGCCTCTCGAGCTTCTTCCAGAGGCTGTCGTTGATCTCGGAATACCGGCGGTAGAGCGCGTCCGAGTAATCGAGCCCGCCCGCCTCCGCCGTCACCCGGAACGCGAGCTCCTCGGCCCGGGTGAAGTCGAAGAGGGTGTTGTCCGCGTCAAAGAGGAGGATTTCGTATCGTCTCATTTCGTGAACTTGTGGAAGTTCTTCTTGCCCTTCCGGATGATGAGGCCGTCGCCGTCAAAGCGCGATTCCTCGATGGCCGACGAGACGTCCGCGACCTTTTCGTCCGCGACGAACACACCGCCCTGGGTGATCGTCCGGCGCGCGTCGGACTTCGTCGTGCAGAGTCCGGCCTTTACGAGCAGATCGATCACGGTGATTTTCCCGTCGGTGAAGTCTTCCGCCGAGAGGGTCGTCGTCGGCATGTTCGAGTTGTCCGCGCCGCCCGCGAAGAGCGCTTTCGCCGCCGCTTCGGCACGCTTCGCCTCTTCCTCGCCGTGGACCAGCTTCGTCAGCTCGAACGCGAGGATCTCCTTCGCGCGGTTGAGCTGGCTGCCTTCCCACTTGTCCATCGCGTCGATCTCCTCGAGCGGGAGGAAGGTGAGCATCCGGATGCATTTCAGAACGTCCGCGTCGCCCACGTTGCGCCAGTACTGGTAGAAATCGAAGGGGCTGGTCTTGTTCGGATCGAGCCAGACCGCACCGGAGGCCGTCTTGCCCATCTTCTTGCCCTCGGAGTTGAGGAGAAGCGTGATCGTCATCGCATACGCGTCCTTGCCGAGCTTCTTGCGGATGAGCTCCGTGCCGCCGAGCATGTTCGACCACTGGTC
>CACZSA010000113.1 GCA_902783705.1 uncultured Ruminococcus sp. | reverse complement strand
CCGGCTTCAATGGAGTATTGGTGATGATTCGCAAGAGTTTCAAGCGCCCCAAACGTCTGGCTTCTTCCTCGCCGCGCACGCGGTGGGGGAGAAACCGACTTTGCAAAGCAAGGTCGACGAGTTCATCGGAGATGAACTCGGGCTGGCTCCGTAGGTGTCTAATGAGAGGGTCTCAAACGATTTATGCTCTCAATATTGGTGAACGAACTTGCCTTTAGGCGAGTTCGTCTTTGTCTCCGGGCACCGCCCGGTTAACCGATCGTGTCCAGATTCATCGCGTATTTTGCGTTCTGTTCGATGAACTCGCGGCGGGGTTCGACCTTGTCGCCCATCAGCGTCGAGAAGATCTCGTCGCAGAGGCGGGCGTCCTCGATCTCGACCTTCAGAATCGTCCGCTGCTCCGGGTCCATCGTCGTGTCCCAGAGCTGCTCCGGGTCCATCTCACCGAGACCTTTGTACCGCTCGATGTCCACGTTCCCGCCGAGCTCGGCGACGATCCGGTCCCGCTCCTCGTCGGAGTAGGCGTGCCGCTCGATCTTCTGTCCCTTGCGGATCCGGTACAGCGGCGGCTGCGCGAGGAAGACGTGTCCCTCCTCGATGAGGGGCTTCATGTGGCGGAAGAAGAAGGTCAAGAGCAGCACCTGGATGTGCGAACCGTCGACGTCCGCGTCTGCCATGATGATGATCTTGCCGTAGCGGAGCTTCTGCATGTCGAACTCGTCGCCGATGCCGCAGCCGAGCGCCTGAATGATCGGGATCAGCGACTGGTTGCCATACACCTTGTCGACGCGCGTCTTCTCGACGTTGAGCACCTTGCCGCGCAGGGGAAGGATCGCCTGGAACCGGGATTTCCGCGCGGATTTCGCAGACCCGCCCGCGGAATCTCCCTCCACGAGGAAGAGCTCGGTGAGGTCGGAGCGCTTTTCCTGGCAGTCCGCGAGCTTGCCGGGCAGGGAAGAGCCGGTAGAGAGGACGCCCTTGCGGCTGGCTTCTCTCGCCTTCCGCGCGGCCTCGCGGGCACGCTGGGCGACGACCGACTTTTCGACGATGGTCTTCGCGATGACCGGATTCTCCTCAAAGAATTCGGAGAGCTTTTCGGTGACGATGTTGTCGACGATCGAGCGGACTTCGGAGTTGCCGAGCTTGGCCTTGGTCTGGCTCTCGAACTGCGCGTCCGGGAGCTTGACCGAGACGACGGCGCAGAGCCCCTCGCGCGCGTCCTCGCCGGAGAGACGCTCGGTCTCCTTGAGCGAGCCGATGCGGTGGGCGTAGTCGTTCAGGACGCGGGTGATGGCGGTCTTGAAGCCAGTCTCGTGCGTGCCGCCGTCGATCGTGGACATATTGTTCGCGAAGGTGACGATGGTCTCGGTGTAGCTGTCGTTGTACTGCATCGCGACCTCGGCGGTGATGTCTCCCTTCTCGGCCTTCATGTAGATCGGCTCGGGATGGATGACGTCGACGTGCTTCGCGTGGTTGAGGTGCTCGACGAACTGGCGGATGCCGCCGTCGTATTTGAGATCGTACTCGACGGCCCGGGCGCCGCGCTTGATCTGCTCGTCATCCTCGTCCTCGAAGCGGATCTCCTCGACGGTCTTCTCCTCGTCCCCGCCCTCGTCTGGTTCCGCGGGCGCCTCTTCGGTCTGGGCAGTCTCCCCGGCGGGCGGTTCCGCTTCGCTCTCTTCGTGGGAGGCGGCAGCGGCAGCTTCGAGAAGGCGGCGGATATCGGGATCGTCCGCGCCGGCGGAGAAAGGCTTCGAGAGGAGGTCGTCCTCTTCCTCGGTGAGGCGCCGCTCGTCGCGGAGAATGATCCGGATGCCGGCGTTGAGGAAGGCCTGCTCGCGGAGGCGGGTGAGGAGGATATCGGCGTCGAACTCGGTGGTGTCGGTGAAGATCTCGGCGTCGGGCTTGAAGCGGACGTAGAGGCCGTGGCGTCCGCCCGAGGGACCCTCATCGGTGAATTCCCGGGCGATCTTGCCGCGCTCGAAGCGCATGGTGTACCGCTCGCCCTCGTAGCAGTTGTCGACCTCCATCCACTCGGACAGGGCGTTCACGACGGACGCGCCGACGCCGTGCAGGCCGCCGGAGATCTTGTATCCGCCGCCGCCGAACTTGCCGCCCGCGTGCAGGACGGAGAAGACGACCTCGAGCGTGGGGCGTCCGACCTTGTGGTGGATCTGCGACGGGACGCCGTAGCCGTTGTCCTGCACGGATACGGATCCGTCCGGGTGGAGCACGACCTCGATTCGGTCGCATCGGCCCGCCATCGCCTCGTCGATCGAGTTGTCGACGATCTCGTATACCAGATGGTGAAGGCCTCTCTGCGACGTCGTCCCGATGTACATGCCCGGACGCTTCCGTACCGCTTCGAGCCCCTCCAGGACCTGGATCTGGTTCTCGTCGTAATTCGCGTTTTCAATATTCTTTTCGATTTCGTTTGCCATTGAGTGTCTCCGTATCTATTATAGGGGGAACGGTCGCTTTCTTGAAAGAAAGCCTGCTTTACTTCGTAAAGCCGCAAAGAACTTTACAAAAAGGGATTGGCTGGCCTCACCAAGTTTGTGAAGCGGCCTGATGAGATGCAGCACGTTGGTATTCCATTTCGTGCGGTTTCGGGGTGATTGTGCGGCGCGGGGGTGCGGTCATTGTTTCACGTGAAACATTCACGCTTTTTCTTCAAGGATTTTCAGGATCGCCGCGGGGGTGACGGCGGGAACGGGACTCTCGGAGAAATCGTCGGTATTCCTCGTGACGATATACTCCGCCCCGACCGCCTTCGCGCATTCGGCCTGCAGGCAGTCTTCAAAGTCGCGGAAGTCTATGTTTTCAGCAGACTTTACAGCAGCTTCTGTATCAAAACCTGCAACTTGAAGAATACGGCATATATCGCAAATCCATCTTCTTCTCTCATTCTCCGAAAAATCCTTTCGGAGAAGATAATAAAGTGTCGGAATACTGTGAACGGCTACATAACCTTCTGCGGTTCGTTCGGAGCAAAGAGAGAGTATCTCTTTTGAATCTTCAAAAAACGGTTCTCTTTGCTTTATAAAATCCATCAGGATATTCGTGTCAATCAGCAGTTTCATATTTTTCCGTCCAATGCGCATGAATGGCTGCTCTGTCATCTTCGCCGTTATCTTCTATTTTTTTACTGAGCTTTAACATGTCCTGAAACGCCTTCTGCGCGTCGGTCAGTTTCTTCTGTTCGGCGGCTTTTGTGTTTTCATCCTGTCTGCGCTTCATAGCCTGCGCGAGATCGATCAGGATGACGAGGTGCTCGTTATCCAGTTCTTCGAGAATCGACACAAGCTCTTTGATTTCCTGAGACATCATGACCTCCTGTTGATCATTCGATTCAATTCTTCCAATCCTTCGCTTATTAAGGGAAACAATCCCCGCCTCACAAACGCCGTGCGATACAGTTGCCGCCACGGAAGAACGCTTCCGGCACGACCAAAGCCATCCCCCTCCAATAAAGTTTTTTGAAGAGGGGGTCCGGGGGAGTGACTTTTTGCAAAAAGTCACTCCCCCGCTTTCACTCTGCCCACAATCGCATTCGTTGAGATATGCGTAAAAATGACTTCCGTGTCCGTCACGACGAACGAGCGGGGGAGGTCGTCGCCGGCGGTGGTGGTTTTCTGTTGTTTCTCCGCGTTTTTGAGGAAGGCGCGGTTGACGGCGGAGTCGTTATGCCCGTCCATATCGAAGACGCCGAGGATGGAGCCGCTCCGCACGACGCGTCCTCCGCCGATATGCAGCATCATCGGGATCAGACGTTCCCGTTCATGCGCATCGGCATGACGAAGTAGAGGAAGAGGTCGGCGTCGGGATCGATCTCCTTCGGGGCGTCGACGTCGAGCACGCGTTCGCCGTAGACCGAGGGATCGGGCCGCTGATCGAGGAAATCGGTGCCCTCGGCGGGTTCGATGATGACGCCCATGAGGGGCGCGTTGAGGCGGATGCGGAGGCGGTCGCAGGTGACGGGGCAGGCCTTGAGGGCATCGAGGAAGAATTTGCAGTTGAAGCCGATCGTCAAAGGATTGCCGTCGATCGCCGCGGGGACCTCCTCATGGATGGAGCCGCCGGAGGAAACGGACGAAACGGAGACCTTATTCCCGCCGAACTCGAACTTGACGTAGGTCCGCCCGCTCGAGCCGAGCTTATCCTCGGTGACGATGGAGGCGCGCTCGAGGGCCGCGAGGAGCTCGCCGCGGGAGACGAAGGCCTGGGTCATGTATCCCTTCGGGAAGAGGCGCTCGTAGACCATATACTCGGTGTCGAGCATGCGGGTGAAGATATAGATGCCGTCGATCTCGAAGATGATGTTCTTCCGCCCGATGATGACGGTGACCTCGTCCTCGGTGTCGCGCAGGAGGCGGAGCAGATCCGTGAGGAACTTGCCCGGGATGATCATCTCGGCCTTCACGTCCGGGTCGACGCCCTCGAGGATCGCGCGGGCGGCGGAGAGGCGGTTGCCGTCGCAGCCCACGACGGTGAGGCGTCCGGATTCGAGGCGGAAGAGCGCGCCGTTGAAGGCCGCCCGCTGGTCGTTCTGCGCGACGGCGAAGACGGTTTCGGAAATGAGGGCGCGGAGCTTGCTCTGGGAGATCTTCACGCGGTTCTCGCCGACGAATTTCGGCATGGTGGGGAATTCCTCGCCGGGGGAGGCGGTGATTTCGAACTGGGAATAGCCGCCGGAGATGGTGACGTGTCCGCGCTCGTCGATATCGAGGGTGACGTCGCCATCCGGGAGCGCGCGCACGATCTGGAGGATCTTTGACGTATTGAGGACGTAGAGGCCCTCCTCGTAGATCGAGCACTCGACGGTGGTGCGCAGGCCCTTTTCGAGGTCGAAGGCGGAGATGCGGCAGACGTTCGGCTCCTCGCCGTCGTACTCGCCGAACTTGGGATTCGGCGGGCACTCGAAGAGGAGCCCTTCGACGGTTGCGAGGGTGTTCTTGGTGGTGGAGATGGACGCCGCCGGGACGATCGCGCCGAGCAGCTTCTGCTTATCGAATGTGACTTTCATGTATGGTACCTCGTGGTTGGGGAGATTTAATAAAATGTAAAATGAAGAGTATTTTTGATTTTTCTATATTCTGCGCGCTTACGCTTGCGGATTTTGGATCTTGCAGATCCATTATTCTTTTCGCCTGCGCGGCTGGCGGACAAGAGGCCTCCGGAGCCGGCCTCTTGTCAATCACCGCTCCCAGAGGACGAGGAAGGGATTCCTCGCCGCGGTTTCAGCAAGCTGAAACCGGCTGGACATCCACACCTTCTGCAATGTGCGTACCTTGGCGGCTCTGCAATGTTGCTCAATTTCGCTTGGTCCAACGGCGGATGGAACAAGTTCCATCTCGCCTATCGTTTGTTGATTTACAGGGGGCATCTCCATGTTGAGTTGCTCTTTCTATATTATGGCTCGCTCATCTCCATTTTGATTTGCTTGTTCGTGTTAGACCTTTCAGCTACGCCGAGGTGAAGATGCTGTGCGGGAGTGTTAGGCTTGGATCGTACAT
>CACZSA010000112.1 GCA_902783705.1 uncultured Ruminococcus sp. | reverse complement strand
TGTATACTATCCTCGCTTTCTCCTGATAGGTTTTGTGTGGTAACTTAATTCTACCAGAAAAGCAGCGACCGGGCAACACTTTTTCGTGCTGCCCGGTTCGTTTTTTCAGTTTTTGGGAGAGCTTAGTGCGACAGGCCATTTTTCTGTCCGCAGATTCGCCGGATATGGCAGAGTTTCGGACAGAAATCACACCTTTCCCTTGACAAGGGACCGCGCGCCCCTTATAATGAAGCTGAATCGAATCCGACAAGGAGGCTTTCATGCGGCAGGGTACGGTTTTTGACGTCAAAAGCTTCGCGCTCAACGACGGTCCCGGCATCCGGACGACGGTCTTCCTCAAAGGCTGCCCGCTCCGGTGCTCGTGGTGCCACAACCCCGAGGGTCTCTCCCCCGAGCCGGAGCTTTATATCAAGCTCGCCCGGTGCACGCACTGCGGCCTCTGCCTCAGGGGCTGCTCCCACCCGGATTGCCGACCCTTCGGACGCTGCCTGCACGTCTGCCCGCAGGGGAATCTCTCGGTCGCCGGGCGGCTTGTGACCTCGTCCGAGCTCGCCGAACGCCTCCTGCGCGACAGGGAGATCTTCGGCGAGGACGGCGGTGTGACCTTCTCGGGCGGCGAGCCGCTGATGCAGGCGGATTTCGTCGCGGAATGCGCCTCTCTCGTCGGAAAGCGGGGTGTCCGCCGCGCGATCGAAACCTCCTCCTTCTGCCCGCCGGACGTCTATCAAAAAACGCTCGCCGAGATCGATTTCGTCATGGCCGACGTCAAGCTCATGGATCCCGCGGCGCACCGGACCTATTGCGGCCGGGACAACGGCGTGATCCTCGAAAATCTCACGTGGCTGAAACGCTCCGGCAAGCCCTTTGTCTTCCGCGTGCCCCTCGTCCCCGGGATCACCGACACGGACGAAAACCTCTCCGCGATCGCCTCGTTTGCCGGGGACTGCCCCGTCGAGCTTCTCCCCTACAACCCGATGGCCGGCGCGAAGTACGCCGCAGTCGGCCGCGCCTTTCCCCTCCCGGCTCTCGAAAAGCAGAATCAGGAAGAACGTTCCCGCATACTTCAGCACTTTAGGAACGCGTCCATGAGACAATAGAAAGAGGATATCATGAATCAGGTATTATTCGACACGATCACCTCCCACAAGCACCGCGCCTTCCGCACGACCGAGCTGCCCGATCTCTCCGCCGAATATGCGGCGAAGGGACTCGCTCCCCGCGCGCGCATGTCCGACCGCTTCGTGCGCCTCATGAACGCGGAGACCCCGCGTATCCTCGAGGGGCAGAAGATCGTCTTCCTGCGCACGGTGAAAAAGCCCTATGACTGCTTCACCGAGGCGGAGTGGGCCGACATCAAATCGAAGCACTTCGTCCACGAACTCGGGTATATCTCGAACATCTGCCCCGACCACGGCTTCCTTCTCAAAACGGGGCTGCTCGCGGCGAAGGACTTCGCGGACGAGTACGGCCGGGCGGATATCGACGCCCTGCTCGGGCTCGTCGACCGTTACCGCGCCGAAGCTCTGAGACAGGGCCGGGACGACGTCGCCGCCGTGCTCGAGCGGGTGCCCGCCCATCCGGCCGAAACCTTCCGCGAGGCGCTCCAGTTCTTCCGCATCGTGCACTACGCGCTCTGGGCCGAGGGGAACTATCACAACACGGTCGGCCGCTTCGACAAATGGATGTGGCCGTACCTCAAGGCCGATCTCGACGCCGGGCGGATCACCGAGGACGAGGCGTACGAGCTGCTGCTCGACTTCTTCCTCTCCTTCAACATCGACTCCGACCTCTATAACGGCATCCAGCAGGGCGACAATGGCCAGTCCATGATGCTCGGCGGGGACGACGGCGCGGGCGGCGAGATCTGGAATCTGCTCACCGAGCTCTGCCTGCGTGCTTCCGGGGAGCTCAAGCTGATCGACCCGAAGATCAACCTCCGCGTGACGAAAAATACGCCCCTCTCGGTCTACGAGGAGGGTACGAAGCTCACGAAGGTCGGGCTCGGCTTCCCGCAGTATTCGAACGACTCCACGGTCATCCCCGCACTCGTGAAGCTGGGCTACGCCCCCGAGGACGCCGCGGATTACACGGTCGCCGCCTGTTGGGAATTCATCATCCCGGGCAAGGGCATGGAGATCGCGAATATCGGCGCGATGAGCTATCCCCTCGCCGTCGACCGGGCGTTCCATACCTCGCTCAAAACCTCCGCCAGCTTTGAGGACTTTGTGCAGGCGGTGGAGGGCGAGATCCGCCATGAGGTCGACGAGATCATCTCGAAGGTGCGCGGCGTCTGGTTCATGCCCTCCCCCTTCCTCGATCTGCTCTACGGCGGGCGCGATATCTCAAAGGGCAATGTCTACAACAATTTCGGCATCCACGGGACGGGGATCTCCTCGGCCGCGGACTCCCTCGCCGCGATCAAAAAGTACGTCTTCGACGAAAAGCGGATCACGCCCGACGAATACCTCGCGGCGGTCGACTCCGATTTCGAAAACGCCCCCGAGCTGCTCCACCTTCTGCGCTATGAGACGCCGAAGGTCGGCATGGGGAACGAGGAGGCGGACCGCTGGCTCGTGCGGCTGACCGAGGCGTTCCACGCGGCGGTCGACGGCCGGAAAAACGAGCGGGGCGGCATCTGGCGCGCGGGCACGGGCTCTGCGATGTTCTATCTCTGGCACGCCGCCGAGATCGGCGCGTCGCCGGACGGGAGACGGAAGAACGAGCCCTTCGCCGCGAACTACTCGCCATCCCTCTTCGCGAAGATCGACGACCCCGTGGGCATCGTGAAGAGCTTCACCGCGCCCGATCTCAAAAAGGTCTGCAACGGCGGGCCCCTGACGCTCGAATTCGATTCCTCGATCTTCGCCCAGCCCGAAAACTGCTCGAAGGTCGCCGCCCTCGTGCGCTATTTCGTGCAGTGCGGCGGGCATCAGCTCCAGCTCAACGCCGTGAACCGCGACGCGCTGCTCGACGCGCAGAAGCATCCCGAGAAATACGAGCGGTTGATCGTGCGCATCTGGGGCTGGAGCGCCTACTTCGTCGAGCTCGACCGCGGCTTCCAGGACCACGTCATCCGCCGGCAGGAATACGGGGTGTGAGGCCCGGTCCCGAGCGTCCGCCTGTCCCGTAGACCCCTTTGAATAACGGCTCCCGCGGAGGAAACGCCTCCCCGCGGGGGCTTTTTTCGCGGCTTCTCGGGGCGGTTTTGTGTGATTTTTGTCCGATTTGCGTTCCTTTTCGGCTTGCGGAGAAGATTCTGGGCAGCTATAATGGAGAGTGAAGAACTCTGCCCCGCGGTCGGCTTTTTCGGCGCGGGACCTTCAAAACAAGGAGGAGTACCGATGAAAAAACGCATTTCCGCCGCGATCCTGGCTCTCTTTCTGATCCTCCCGTCCCTTGTGACCGGATGCTCTTCCGGCCCGGACAACGCGGACACGCAGAAGCCCACCGCGACGCCGGACACCTCCGCCCAGACCGGGCCGGAGGCTGAGACCGAGCCCGGGGAGACCGAGCCCGAGGAAACCGGACGCGCCGCGGCGAAGGACAGCCTGCCCGACAACCTCTCCTTCGACGGCGAATCCGTCCGCGTCTGGACGGGATCGGAGATGGCGAAATTCGACGCGATCGGCGAGGACGGCGGCGACCAGGTGTACAGCGCGGTGTTCTACCGCAACATCGCCGTGGAGGACCGCCTCGGCCTCTCCCTCGACTATCTCATCGCGGAGGACACGGGCGACGCGGCCCAGAATTTTTTGAACATCGCCGAGGCCGTGCGCACGTCCGTGCTCGCGAACAGCGACGACTACGATGTCGTCATGCAGCGCGGCATCCAGAGTTTTCAGCAGTCGGTCGAGGGCCTGTACATCGATCTGAAATCCGCGCCCTACGTCGATCTCGCGCAGCCGTGGTGGTGGATGGACACGATCCGCGACTGCTCCATCAACACGAGCCGGGTCTATTTCCTCACGGGCGACATTTCGCTCTCGACCTTCCTCATGTCCACGGCGTGCTTCTTCAACAAGACCATGCTCGCGGACTACGGCTTCGAGGCGTCCGATCTATACTCGGCCGTCGAGGAGGGGCGCTGGACGTGGGATGAGTTCGAAAAGTACGCCGCGAACGTCTACGAGGACAAAAACGGCGACGGCAAGGACTCCCCGAACGACGTCTACGCGTTCTCGTGGCTCGGCTACAACACGAATTATTTCAGCTCCTCCGCGGGCCTCAAATACATCTCGCGGGATGAGAACGGCTTGCCGGTGATCGATTTCGACGTGGAGCGCACCGTCGCCCTCGTCGAAAAGCTCAACCATATCCTGCACGACGATCACATCGCCTACAAAATCCCCTCCGAGAACTATCTGGAGCTGGCGGTCCCGTTCAACGAGGGACGCAACCTGTTCATGATGGCGCGCTTCGTCTGGGCGACCGAAGCCTACGACAACAACCTCCGCATGACGGACGAGCCCTACGGCACGCTCCCCTACCCGAAGCTCAGCGAGGATCTCGACTACATGTCCGGCAGCGGCATGAGCGGAAACTTCGTCTCCGTTCCGATCACCTGCTCCCGCGTGAACGCCTCCTTCGCCGTGATCGAAGCCCTATGCGCGGAGAACTACCGCTCCGTCTTCCCGGCGTTTTATGAAACGATGCTCAAGGTCAAATACTCGGACGAAGAGGCCGACGCCCGCATGATCGACATCATCCACGATCACGTCTACATCGACCTGACGAACATCGCCGGGTACGACACGCTGATCGGCGATCTGATCTCGAAAAACAACAACAACTTCGCCTCGTACTACGAGAAAAAGAGCGGCGTCTTCAAAAACTCCCTCGCGAAGCTCATCGAATCCTACGAGAAAAACGGCTGAGGAGGCGCGCCATGAAAATGCTGATCCACGCACAGACCATCGACGGAGCGACCCGTCCCATCCGTCTGAGCGAACCTGAAATCTTCTGCGACCGCGAAAAGGAGGGGCGCAGCGGGCACGTCGGCCACGGGCTCTGCGAATTCGCGCCCGGGAAAATCGTCGATTTCATCCCGAACACCTCGAAGACCCGCTTCGGCGGACACAGCATGTACGGGTACATGGAATACCGCATCTCCGAGGACTGGGGCAGAACCTTCGGCGAGGCACGCGTCTTCCCCTGGTCGTGGGAATGCCTCATGAACGGCGTGAGCTATGCGGCGGTCGAGAAGGTCGCGCGCTGCCCCGGGGGAGACGTGCTCGCCTTCTGCCTCATGGGAGGCGCCGAGCGGGAAAGCTGCTGCGAGCCGTATCAGAAGCCCATGTACGCGCGCTCGAGGGACGGCTGCGAGACCTGGGAGCCCGCCCGGGAATTCTCGCCCTGCCCCGGGCGGATCTTCGACACGCTGACGATCGGCGGCTCCGTATACGTTCTCGAGGGCTGCGGGCCGGAATTCGATCTCGAATGCTACCGCCTCTTCAAAAGCGACGACGAAGGGGAGACCTTTTATGAAACCGCGCCCCTCCCGATCGGGAAAGGGGGCTGTCATTACGGCGCGCTCATCGAGAATCCGGACGGCAGCATCACGGTCTATCTCTATCAGATCAACCGCCAGGACTTCATGCTCTGCGCCGTGACAAGGGACGGCGGCGAAAGCTGGGAGGCCCCCTTCGAATCCCGCGTCGCGAAGAAGATCCGCAACCCGCAGGTCATGCTGCTCGACGGGCAGTACATCCTGCACGGGCGCGCGGGCGAAAACGAGGCGGGCTCCGGCGCGTTCGTCTTCTACACCTCCGCGGACGGGAGGGCTTGGGACGAGGGCACGATCCTCGTAGACGGACGCCCCGCGTGCTTTTATTCCAATAATCTCGTTCTGACCTGCCCGGACGGAAAACAGCGCGCGCTCGTGGAGTATTCCGAAAACTACCGCGATCCTGTCCCGGGCATCTGGTCCGGCACGTGCAACGAAATGCACCTGTGGGTGGAATCGGCGACGTAAGATCCGCTCGCCCGCGGACGACCCGCCGAGCGTCAAAGGCCGCGGCTCCCCTGGAAGGGGAGAAAGGGCACAGGTTTTTATCGGATATTCAGAAATGAGAAAGAAGCCCGCTCCATCCTCGGACGGCGGGCTTCTTCTTTTGTCTATGGCGTCATTCCTCAGGCTGCTCCGCTTCGTAGCCGAACAGGGCGTCGACCACCGCGAGCCTTCGCTCGAGCCATTCGCGCAAAAACAGGATCTCTCCGTCGTACGTCCCGGACGGGGTGTGCTCGTAAGGGCAGTAGACCTCCTTGATGCTCCATCCCCCCTCCGCATAATTGCGCCGGATATAGGGAAAAAATTCGTCGAGCAGCGCGTCGATGCGGTTTACTCCGAGCTCGTTGTCGCGGAAGACGTTCTCGCAGAGCGGCCTCAGCTCCTTCCAGCGCTCAAGCACGAGGGATTTGAACTCGGCGCTGTGCCATAAGAGCCGGAACCATCCGAAGTCGTTCCATTCCCCGTCCGCGGAGTCCCCCGTGCCCGTTCCGTATCCGTTCACGTTGCAGTACGACTGATACTTGACCTCGCCGTACGTATCGGAGGCGTTCCCGCAGGACAGATCGAGGTCCCACGGCGGCCCGGCATACAAAACGCCGTCCTTGAGATAAAACCGCGTCGAGTTGTAATAGGCGTCGACGTCCTTGAAGTATTCCTTGAAGATATAGAAATCCACGAAGGACTCGAGATCGACGTACCCCTCCATCTCCTCGATCTTCCCACGCTTCATCGCGAGCTCGATCTCGTTCAGTTTCTGCGTCCATTCATTGCGGTCGGCCGTGTGGTTTTCCTCGGGCTTGTTGACCTTCAGCCGCACGCCGCTCTGCGTGGTGATGTATCCCGCACCGTCCTCCGTTCGCACGCTGTCGAGCTCGAGAAGGCAGTCCCCCGCCTCCGTGTCGATGTCGACCCGCTTCTTTCCGTCCGTCACGGGCTCGCAGAGGAGGTAGAGGCCGCGGTATTCGCCGTTCATATAGAATTCGACAAACTCCGCCTGTGGAGAGAACGCGAAGCGCAGATTCCCGCAGAAATCGAACGCCAGCTTATTGCGCAGCTGGGTCTTGTCGAAGAGATTCGCGAGAAGCACCCAGCGTCTCCCCTTGTCCATCCCTGCCACGGCCTGCTTTTCGTCGAAAAGGAGGTTGTAGGGGGGCTTCGCGCCTCCCTTCGTCGAATTCCCGCGCATCCTCATGGCGCACGGAGCGGTGAAATCCACACCCCGGCCGTACCCGCGGGGATAGACCACGTTTACGGACATGGGGATATAGTTGTCGCGATGCACAATCTTATAGGGATTGTCCACATACAGCCGCGTGATTTCGCCCTTCTCGTACAGGACGCCCTCGGGAGTGAGGTAATGGTCGGCGTCGCCCCGGTATTTCATGCTCTTTTTCAGCGCGTCGATCTCAGCGAGCCGCTCTCCAGCGTTCTCGGCCGTGACAGACATGATCTGTGCGTTCAGCGCGGACGCGTATTCCTGATAGGCGGCGAGGCTCTCTTCGGTATAATACACCGTCGCGGCGGGCAGCTCGAGCGCGGCGAGCACGGCCTTGCGCGCCTCAAAATCGCTCGCGAAGAGCTGCTGAGTCGTCTCGGCGGGAGCCTCGCTCTCCTCATCCTCGGCCGTCTCAGGCAGGGGCACCTCCGGTGGCCCGCTCCGAGCCCCGCCCCCGCAGGACGCGCACAGAAATGCGAGCAGGGTCAGGGCGGCCGCGATCCAGGCGAGTTTTCCGATCTCGTTCATGGGTTCTCCTTATCAAATCCTCCGGAAAGGAACAACGGATCTCGTGAGAGATCCGTGTTCCCAAAGGAGTTATAGCATGAAGAAACTGGCGATTGTCAGGGGGCTCAGCGCTTCTTCGAGAAGGCGAAGCCGGCGAGGGACAGAACCACAGCGACCATGGCGATGACGCCGAAGTCGAAGGTCTGCGGAGCTTCCGCCTTGGCTTCGAGTTCTTCGTCGACCTTGGTGTCGGCGGGAGTCTCGACGACTTCCGGTTCGGTTTCGGGTTCTTCCACGACGGGAGCTTCCTCGACGTAGTCCTTGCCGTAGAACTCGACCTCAGCCACGTCGCCGTGGTTCTCGGTGTTGTAGTAGAAGTAGTACTGATAGCCGTCGTTGTTCTCGAAGTCGGTCACGACGTAGTAGTCGGGAGCGGTGCCTTCGATATCGGACTTCCAGAGAGTCACAGCGGTGTTCACATCGTCAACATTGTTGCCGCGGATCTCCGCACCTTTGAAGCGGCCGTTCCAGTCGGCGTCGACGTGGCGGGAGAGGATCGCGACCTTTTCAAGCACGACCTTCCTGCCCATATCCATGCCGCAGTAGCCGTCTCCCTGGCCGAGCGGATCGAAGAACGTGGCGGGGTTGCCGTCGAACGCAGCAGCAGCGCCGGCAGCGGCGTTTCCGCCCCAGCCTTCCGCGTTGCCGATCACGGTGCCGACGAGGGAATTGCCGGACTCACCGGAGGCGGGATAGCTGTACGTGGGCTCTTCGACGGCGGGCTTTTCCTCAGCCGGTTTCGCGGTTCCGCCGGAGAGAACGATGTTCGAACCGAAGCTGCTCGGGTTGCACCACGCGGCGTCGGCGGGGTTGCCGAGGAACGCCTGGGAATCGCGCGAGCCGAAGCCGAACACGTCG
>CACZSA010000111.1 GCA_902783705.1 uncultured Ruminococcus sp. | reverse complement strand
GTGGAAACCCCTGTCGCGAGCTACGCCAACGGGTACATCAAGGAAGAGGGAGCCGATCCCGAATACCCTCTTATCCGCGTTCCCACGCTCACGACCGGAGGATCGGCGTCAACGTACTACTGCGACTACGCCTACCTCGTGATTTCCAACGCTGTGCGGGCGGTGCGTCGTCGCGGCTTCCTGAACGCTGGCGCGTGCTATGGTCCGCGCTCCGTCAACGCGTACTCCGCCCCGTCGGCCGCGACTTGGTCCTACGGCGGCGCCCTTTTCTTCTCCCAGAAGGGGTGAATGCGGCGGCGTAGTCGCCGCAGAGGGGACCGCAGTCCCCTCGTCCCTCTTCCTATACCGCGAAGCGGTCGCGCAAAATTTATATTTTTCGTTACGGATAACGTAATATCCTTCCGTTCTGCGGATAGCGCGGGAGAAGCGTGCTATAATCCGATCATACGGGACTGCAATGTGTCCGGTAGCGGCCCTGACCGCTCCCGCCAACCTCGTGAATTCCAACGCTGTGCGGGCGGTGCGTCGTCGCGGCAACCTGAACAATGGCGCGTACTATGGTCCGCGCTACGTCAACGCGAACAACGCCCCGTCGAACGCGAATTGGAACTACGGCGGCGCCCTTGCCCTTGTCCAGTCAACAGCGAAACCCTATCTGACCACGATCTGCGAAGCCCTATACACATTGCTTTTCCGTGGATCCGAAAGGATTCAAAATACCATCCGACTGGAATCGGCTTGGTAGGTTCAGTCTCGAAGAGCCGAAAGGGATGAAAAGCCTATGAAACGTGCCGGGTATATCTGGGAGCGGTTCTGCTCCCTCGAAAACGCTGTCCGCGCCATATACTCCGGCACGGCCAACAAAAGAAGCGACCGCATTGTCCGAAGAATCTTCGGCGTCGGCCCAGGCACAGATCTGAGCCCGGACAAGGTGACGGCTTATGCCCGCCGCCTTGTCGCGGAGCTTGAAGCGGGGACGTGGCATCATCAGCCAGGCAGGAAGAAAACGATCCGGTCCAGCGGGAAACAGCGCGAAATCGAAATCGCCCGCCTGAAGGATCACTTCGTGCAGTGGATGATGATCCTCGCCGTCGAAAAGGATCTCATGAAGCGGATGTACCGTCACTCGTTCGGCAACATCCCCGGCCGCGGGATCCACGACGCCATGCAGTACATTCAGAAGCACGCGCGGGACGGGAAATACAAGTATTTCGTCCACCTCGACATCCGGCATTTCTACCAGACCGTGGATCTCGATCTGCTTTCGGAAATGATGCACGGGCGGTTCAAGGACGCGCGGTTTCTGGCGGTCATGGACGAGTGCATCTATTCATCTGCGCAGGAGGGGG
The DNA here is from genome assembly GCA_902783705.1 of uncultured Ruminococcus sp. GTDB lineage: Bacteria > Bacillota > Clostridia > Oscillospirales > CAG-272 > UMGS1696. Next base: position 4,509 of record CACZSA010000111.1, on the reverse strand, counting down.
AAGACGGCATCGTCCGCAACCTCGCAATCGGATTCTATGACAGCCCGTGGTTCGCCAACATCTACCTTGATCCGCTCGACCGCTTCATCACGGAAGGACTGTACAAAGAGCGGCGGGGCAAGCGGACGAAGCTGGTTCCGGTTTATGCCCGGTATGTGGACGATCTGCATCTGCAGGGAAACTCCGCCTCCGATCTCAAAAAAGCCGTAAAGCAGATCATCCGCTTCTGCCGGGAGCGGCTTCACATAGAGATCAAGGCGAACTGGGAGATCTGCAAAGTCGCCGAGCTGCTTCCGCCAGACGAAAAAGGAAAGCGGAAGCTGAAAGCCGGCACGAAGAAGATCGACATGGTGGGGTACACGTTCTCGACGACGGACACGACTATCCGGGACGGGAATTTCCTCACGACGCGAAGGCTGGCCAAGCGGATCGGAAAGAGGCTCCGGGAACGGGGCTTTGTCGTCTTGCAGAACGCGCAGTCCTTTGTCAGTCACATGGGCTGGTTCTCCCACGCGGACAGCCGGACATTCTTCGGGAGGTATGTCCTCCCGATCATTGACCCTGATTTTGTGAAGGAGGTCATATCATATGCGAGCAAAAACGGAATTGTCGGAGCAGCCGCCCGTCTTTACTGTGCACCGGGAAGGGACGGAGGCGGTTATCACATTCTATACGGATGTTGTTGAGACGGAGCGCGACGGTACGCCCCTCTGGGAGGCCGTAGAGTGGACGGAGAAGCGTCCCTGGGCGGATAACCTGGAGGCACGCATAGCGGCCGATCCCGACCTCTGGCGAAGCAATATTCAGTATGTCACCGAAGAGGAGGAGCGGAAGGCGGAAGAAGCGATGCGGGAGGCCGCCATCGCGGAAGATCTGCCCGATCTCGTCCTCGACCTGGACTTCCGTCTGACCCTGATGGAAGAATTCGGCTATTAAGCTGGGAAAGGAGACGCCATGAAAGTCACGACTTACGACCTGCTGATCCGGAAGATCAACAAGGGCGGGTATGACCCGGAGGAAATGCTTCTGATGCTCGACACGTTCTACGCGGCCGGACGCATCACCACGGAGCAGTACGAAGAGCTCGTCGCACTGGTTCAGGGCGAATAAGAGCGCATGACGAATCTGCAAATGATTGAGGCCCTCTGCCGTCTGATCGAAGAGGAAACGAAACTGCTGCTGAAGCTCGCCGCCCGGCTGGAAGAAATCGACGCCGTGACGGAAGCGGAAAAGGAAGCGGTGGACGCCGTGCGGAAAAAGTACACGGCATTCCTCGGACACGATGAAGCACCGGACTTCCTCAACTTCACATAAGAAAGCCGATCTTGTGACAGGTCGGCTTTTCATTTGCAGATTTTCAGAAAGGACACCAAGGAATGGAACTGGAATATGGTACGCAAATTGCCATCGCCATAATCGGCAGCGGCGCGCTTTCCACGCTGATCAGCGGCGTCTTCGCCCTGATCGGTCAGGCCAGGCGCAAAAAAGACAGCAACACAGCGGGCCTGCGCATCCTGCTGTACGACCGGATCAAGCACCTTGCCAAGAGCTACATAAGCCGGGGCTGGATCACGACCGAGGAATTGGAAGACCTCATGGAAATGCACAAGGTCTATCACGATCTCGGCGGGAACGGCTATCTCGACGCGCTCATGGATCAGGTTCACAGGCTCACGGTCAGAGCGTCATGAAACACACGATGGATCTGATCCTCGTGATTGTAGCCGTGTTCCTGGTTCTGTTCACCGCAGGCATGATCTGGCTGTACTGCGCCACGGGAGCGATCCCGGACACGCTCTGCACCTGCGTCTTCGCGGTATGCGGCGGGGAATGCGGCATCATGGGCTGGATCAAGACCACAAAAGAGCGGATGCGCGAACGAAAATACCAGGAGGAAGACCGCGAAAAATACGGTCCCCCTCCGGAAGGGATGAACTATGGCGAAGATCAGGACGGCGGCGGAGCTGGCCAAAGCTTGTGAGAACGCCGCCAGAAACTTCAAAACGCTGTATGTTCACGGATGCTTCGGAGCCCCGATGACGGACGCGAACAAGGCGTACTATCTCACGAACACCTATTACAACCGGCAGAACAGCCGTCAGGCCATGATCAAGGCGGCGACCCCTGACACGTTCGGCTTCGACTGCGTATGCCTCATCAAAGGCATCCTCTGGGGCTGGGTCGGCGACGCGAAGCAGGCCTACGGCGGGGCGGTCTACCGGTCGAACGGGATCCCCGACATCAACGCCGACATGATGATCGCGGAGTGCCGGGACGTTTCCACGGACTTCTCCCACATCGAAGTCGGGGAAGCTCTCTGGATGTCCGGGCACATCGGCATCTACATCGGAAACGGGCTGGGCGTCGAATGCACGCCGGCGTGGAAAAACTGCGTCCAGATCACGGCGGTCAACGCGCCGAAGATGGGCTACTACCGGCGCGACTGGACGAAACACGGGAAACTCCCGTGGGTCACCTATAGCTCCGCCGAGAAGCCTGTTGCAACGGGCTACAAGCCCGCTGTGGGCGACATAGTGACCTTCACCGGGCGGAAACATTATGCCAACGCCTGGAGCGGCTCTGCGCTCCCCTGCAGGCCCGGACGCGCGAAGATCACAGCCCTCTGCACCGCGAAAGGCGCGAAGCGGAAGGTTCATCTTCAGTTCATCCCCGGAGGCGGCTCGGACGTGTTCGGCTGGGTTGACGAGGGGACGTACACGAAATACACGTCTTCGACGAAATAGGAGGATTTATGAAAGACGTCATCATGACCGTTCTTCAGGCGGTACTGATTGCCGCGATCCCCGTGATCGTGGGCTTTATCTGCAGATACCTGTGGGCGAAGAAAGAGGCTCTTGAAACCGATGAAGCTTTCGGCGAATTCAGCTTCATTCTCGCGCAGGCGATGGAGGCCGTCACGACCGCCGTTCAGTATGTCTGCCAGACCTACGTGGACGGGCTCAAGCAATCGGGCAAATTCACTGTCGAAAATCAGAAGAAAGCGTTTCAGATGGCTTATGACAAAGCCTGTCTGATCATGACGCAGGAGGCGAAGGACTTCATCAAGGAAGTATACGGAAGTCTCAGCGCATGGCTGACGGCGCAGATCGAAGCGCAGGTACGGGAACAGAAAATCTCGCCGATCATCGAATCCGGCACGAACCAGTGCGGCTTTCTGGCCGGCGAACCCGCTGAGACGGAGGACGATGCCGAAGGCGATCATGAGCATCCTCCGGACGATCCGTGGGACGAAGTATAAAAGACGGGAGCGGTCTCTCGAATTCGGGCTTTGCCCGAACTTCCGGGAGGCATGCTCCCTCTTTTTTTCGCTGTAAATAAAGAAAACCCGCATTTCCTTTAGATGCGGGCTTTCGGACGGGCCGGAATTAAGGTCAGGTGAAGATATACCAGTCCGTGACGGGATCGGGCTTCTTCGTGAAGTCCGCCAGAGCCTCAGCCATCCCGCACTTTTCGCAGACGTAGATGTCGGCGCGGCGGGACAGGCAGTTCATGTACAGTTCCCGGCGCATCCATCCTCCGCACCGGGGGCAGGCTGTGAACTCCCTCGCCTTCTGCTTCTCGGCCAGTTCCTTAATGCGGGCGTCCGGGTCGGCTTTGGGCGTTTCGTAGTCCATTCCCGCAGATCTGCGGAGGAACGCCAGGTCGAAACCGAACTCCCTGTAGCCCTCGGCGATGACGTTGAAGTAGTATGCGGAGGGGCGCCCTTCGATCCTGCCAGGCGTCATGATGTAGGCCATGGCGGTGATCTTCCTGCCGTCAAGGTCGATCTTGTAATCCTTCTTGACGTAGAGGCGGGGGAATCCCTCGTACATGTCAAGGTGGGCCTCGTCCCGCTTCGAGATCTTCCAGACGAGGACGGGGACGGAGCTCCCCTTCTCCGGTTCGATGGTGGCGACAGCGCCTTCCGTGTGACCGCGGAAGACGAGCTTATGATCCGGCACGACCGACGTTCCGATCACGCGGGCGTCGGGGCAGCGGTGGGACATCTGCTCGGTGTTGATGTTCGATCCATAGGCGATGTATGTCTTGTATGCCATTGTGAAATCCTTTCTCCCCGTCTGGCCGGTAGGTCAGCCTGTATGATCTCCGTGCCGGTCAGGCGGCGCGGAAGGCTTCGGTGAGAACACGGCGGGCGGTTTTGAATTCCTTTCCGCTCATGCCGAGGCGGTGGACGAGGACGCTGGTCATCAGGCGCTCTTTCTGTGCGGCGGTGTAGCCGGAGCAGTCGCGGTAGGACATTCTGTCGTCGGCGTTGATGGCCCATGCGCTCATGGCCAGACAGAACTGCACGTAGGAGAGAACCTTGTCGGCGTCGGTGGTGCCGTTGAACAGCCTGAATTCGACCGTCCCTTTGGTGAAGAAGGCGTGGAGGTTGACGCCGTGGTACCGGGTGGGATTGTAGTGCTGATGGTCGATCCCGCCGTAGTAGTTGTCGTTCGCGGAGCTGTACCAGATTCTTTCGAGGCTGTCCGCCGTCTTCTCGGGATC
>CACZSA010000110.1 GCA_902783705.1 uncultured Ruminococcus sp. | reverse complement strand
CTCATCCTGCTCCCGATCTTCGGCTCCCTCTCCGACCGCACGAAGACCCCGATCGGCAAGCGCATGCCCTATATCCTCACGGGCACCTTCGTCGCCGCCGTCGCCTTCCCCTTCATCCCGCTCTTCTTCCATAAGAACAACGTGGCGGGCATGGTCGCGATGATGGCCCTCGTTCTGCTCTTCATGATGATGTACCGCAACCCGGCGGTCGCCCTCATGCCGGACATCACGCCGAAGCCCCTGCGCGCCAAAGCCAACGGCATTATCAACATCATGGGCTATCTCGGCGGCGCGTTCGCCACGGTCCTCGGCATCTTCCTGCCCCTCTCCTCCTACATCAACGCGGGAGACGCGGCCCGGAACCTCTGGACCGTCGAGATCCCGTTCATCGTCGCCTCCGTCCTCATGGTGATCTCCGCCCTCGTCCTCTTCGCAACGGTCCGGGAGAACCGGATCGCGGAGGAAATGCGGGACGAGCTGGCCCTCGGCGAAGAGCTGGCGGCGATCGAGAACCCGGTCGACGACGACGCCCCGATGACCCGTGCGAACCGCCGGATGCTCATGGCGATCCTCGGCGCGGAATTCCTCTGGTTCATGGCGGACAACGCGATCGGCACCTACATCGGCAACTACGTCATCTACTACCTCAACTCCGTCTCCAGCGCGACGATGATCCTCACGATCCTCGGTGGCCTCGCGTCGGTCGTCGGCTTTGCCACGGCGGGCATCATCGCCGATAAGATCGGGCGGAAGTGGACGATCTCCTCGGGTCTCGCGCTCACCGTCTGCGGCATGATCGTCATGTGCTTCGTCGCCCCGACCGGCAAGGTCACGGGCGAGCACGGGGAATACGCCTTCCCGGCCCTGCTCTTCGTCGTCTGGGCGATCAAGGGCTACGGCATGGCGCTCGTGCACAACTGCTCCTTCCCGATGGTGGTGGAGCTCTGCTCGTCGAAGAAGATCGGGCAGTTCACCGGATACTATTACGCGGCCTCCATGTCGGCGCAGACCATCACGCCCGTCCTGCTCGGCTTCGTCTTCAACGTCACGCTTCTCTGGCGCGCCCTCCCGATCTACGCGACCGTCCTCTTCGCCCTCTCCTGCACGGTCTTCACCCTGCTCGTGAAGAACATCCGCGCGAAGAAGGTGGCGAACGCGAAGGGGCTCGAAGCGATCGACGACTGAGGAGGCCCGGATGAACAGCACAGCAAAAGCCCTCCTCGCCCTCGCCGGATGCGCAGGCGCCGCCGCCTTTCTCCTCGCCCCCGGGAGCGCGTCGGAGGAGCAGAAGAAGACCTTCTCGGGCGTCCGGTACGCGCACCGCGGCCTGTATGCAAAGGATCAGTCCGTCCCGGAGAACTCCCTCCCGGCCTTCCGGCTCGCCGCGGATTCCGGGTACGGCATCGAGCTCGACGTCCAGCTCACGAAGGACGGGCAGGTCGTCGTATTTCATGACGATACGCTGAACCGGATGTGCTTCCCCGATGCGGGCTCGCCCGTGCGGGTGGATTCGCTCACATGGGAGGAGCTGTCCCGGCTCCGGCTCGCGCACTCGGACGAGCGGATCCCGCTCTTCTCCGAAGTGCTCGGCGTGATCGGCGGACGGGTCCCGCTCCTCGTGGAACTGAAAACCGGACCGCATAACCGCGAGCTCTGTGAGAAGACGACGGCCCTCCTCCGCGCGTACGCCGGCCCGTTCTGCATCGAGAGCTTCGACCCGCGGATCGTCCTCTGGTACCGGCAGAACGCCCCGGAGATCCTCCGCGGACAGCTCGCCGAACCGCCAAGGTATTATGTGAAGGACGAGAAGATGTCCGCGCTCACCGGGATCGCGCTCGGAAACACGCTTCTCAACGCGCTGGCCCGCCCGCAGTTCATCGCGTACCGGATCGGGGATGTCCCCCTCGCCGTGCGCCTGGCGGAAGGGATGGGCGCCCTGCGGTTCCGCTGGACCTCCCGGGAAGCCGGAGACGCCCCGGACGCCGACGCCGTGATCTTCGAGCATTATCTTCCGGAGTGAAAATTGAACACTAAAACCGCCTGTCGGTCCTTATCGGATGACAGGCGGTTTCGTTCTGCCTTTGATTCTGCTCAATTCCCGATCCAGTAGAGATAATCGGCTTCGTTGGCGTTCGAGCCCTTCTCGCCGGACCGCTTCGTGATCGCGAGGTAGTTCCCGCTCCCGTCCTTCGTCAGCACCTCGACGACGTTGTACAGGCCTGCGTCGCGGCAGTCGGCCTTGTCCACGCGGATCACGGCGCCGTCCTGCACGTCGATCGAGGTCTGGTACACATGTCCGTTGAGGAGGACGTCCGCCGAGGCGATCCCGTCCCCGTCCATCACGGAAAGGGTGATCTCATAGGCGTCCCCGACGTCCTCGCATCTGGTCAGATCGATCTTCTTCGAGGTCTTGTAGTACCCGAGGGATTCGATGAACTTCGCGGGATCCGCCGTCTGCTCGTCCATCCACGCGCGGCGGTTCACGAGCCATTCCCGGAGGGTCGAGACCTCCCTCGAATACTTCCAGTCATAGCCCCAGAGGCGGTTGTCGCTCTCCGCGGCGTCCGCAATCTCCTCGGCGAGCTCGTCGTAGTGCACGAACATCGCGTCGACCTTGTCCCCGACGGAGTTCCAGCGCTCCATGAGTCCGAGAACGAACCACGGATCGTTGTACAGCGCCTTGTACCAGTATTCGCGGTCCTGGCTCTGTCCCTGCTTCCAGCTGTCGTACTGCGCGGAGGTCGGGTCGAGGTTCACGTGGTTCGCGGACGTCCAGTCCATATCCCAGACGGGTCCCCACGTCAGCTTGCCGCCCACGGGCTTGTAGAAATAGCAGCTCTTGAACAGAAGCTCGACGTTCTTGTAGAGGGTGTTGACGACCCAGAAGTCGACGAACGAATCGACGTCCATGTACTCGGAGTAGTGCAGGCCTTCCTTCGAGAGGCGGTTCGGCGCGTAGATCGCGTCCTCCGCGTTCTGGACGTAGGTCTGGATATAGTCCATCATCTCCTTGTTCGTGCGGAGGTATTCCGGCTTCTTCAGCATGAGCTTCATGTCGTTCGAAGTCGTGAACTTGGTCGTCTCGTCGAAGTAGGCGTCGTCCTCGATGAGGTAGCCGCCCGTGATATCGTACCCGGAGATGTCGTAGTAGTCCGCGATGTTGTAATCGCCGAATACACCCGTCGTGATCCACGAGAGATCGCGGACCATGGCGTCCTCGAGCTTGTCGCGCTCGCTCTTCGAAAGTTCTTCCTTCTTGTAGATGGCCTTCGCGACGGCCTCCGCCTCTTCCTCCCAGTCGAAGATGTCGACGCGGGTCTCGCCGACGCGGATCGCCTCGGTGAACTCGTACAGGCCGACGTATTCGCCGTTGTAGATGAGGTTCACGAGCTCCGAATCGCATCCGACGAGGCCGAGGTCCATCGAGAAGTCGTAGGAGACCTTGTTGCGCAGGTTGGTGCGGTCGTAGTAGTTCGCGAGCAGGCACCAGTGCTTGTTCGCGCCCATGCCGAAGAGGTCGGCCTTCGAATCCAGCTTGATCTTGAACGGCCGCTTCGGGGCCCACGCGGTGGAGTTGCCGCGGACCTTGATCGAGATGCCGCCGTCGTACGCCGTGTCGGGGAATTTCGCGTTCGTCGCGATGCGCATGTTCGCCGCGCTGTACCCGCCATTCGAGACGTCGTAGTACCCGGTGGAGGAGTTGATATAGACCGTCGGGAGATTGCTGACGAAATAGTACACGTCGTCGTAGCCCTCGACCTGCAGGGTGACCATGCGGTTGACGGCGCTCTCCCCGAGGTCGACGTACGCGTTCTTCGTCGAATCGGTGTTGATCGTCTTCCCGGACTTGACGTCCTTGACGATCCACTTGTACGTCACCCCGGCGGGATAGTTCTTCGCGATCAGGGTGTTCGTGTTTCCGTCGCGCTCGATCGAGCCGTAGACGCCGGAGAAGACACGGAGCTCGTAGGTCTTGATGACGCCGTCCGCGCGGGCGGTGAGCTTGACCGTCTCATACCCGAACTCGGGCTTGGTGACGCGGGCGATGCCCTGGTCGATGAGGATGGTCGCGGGCTTGTCGGAATTCCAGGTGATGTTCTTGCCCATGATGGATGTGGTCAGCGGGAAATCGCTCTCCACGCGGTCCGGGCTCTCTCCCTCGGCAAGGGTGAGGGCGACGAAATCCACCACCGCGAAATAGGGGCTGTTGTACAAAATCTCGGGCATGGGATAGAGGCCTTCCGCAACGTGCCAGACCTCGGGATCGAGGGTGAGGTTCCCGCCCGCGAGGGATTCGTAGGACTTCGCCTGTCCGAACTCGGCCCAGTCGACGCCGCAGCCCGCGAGGTAGTAGACGTTCTCGATGACCTTGGACCCCGCGTCTCCGGTCGTGATGGCGTTTCCGCCTCCGACCGCGCCCTCATGGGTGACGGTGCCGAGCTGGACGATATTCTTGAGCTGACCGATATCGCCGCCGCGGATGCGTCCGATGATGCCGCTCGTGTAGGGCGAGTTGCCCCGGTTGTCGGCGGTGACGGAGACGTTCGAGAAGATATTGGTGATCTTGATGGGCTTGTTGGTCATGCCGGTGTTCGTGTCCGTGCGGCACTGACCGACGAGCGACGCGACGCCGAGCAGATCGCCGCTCTTGTTGGCGACCTCCACGGAGCCGGAGAGAAGCGCGATGTTGTCGATCGTCACGAATCCGGAGCACTGCCCGCAGAGAACCGCGTAGCAGGCGACGCCCGCCGCATTTCCCCGGACCGTCGCGTCCTTCAGGATGAGGTTCTTGATGACGGCGGGATTGTCCCGGTCGCTCGATCCGACGGAGCCGAAGAGGCCGACGTGGACGCGCTTCGAGGAACTGACGGCGAGCTTGAGGCCGGAGATGGTGTGTCCGCGTCCGTCGAAGGTCCCGGTGAAGACGTTCGAGCCGGAGACGATGCCGCTTTCGCTCTCCGCGCCGCCGATGGGCGTGAAGGAGGTGAGCGTCGAGAGATCGAGGTCCGCGACGAGGACATAGTGCCCGTCCATCGGGAACTTCGCGCTCGTGCCGATGCGGGAGAGCTCGGAGGCGTTCCGGATGGCGATGCCCTCGACAGCGTCGGCGTCCGCATCCACACCGCCGGAGATGACGGGGGCGGGCTGGGCGTAGTCGTTCGGAGTCGCGCCCGGATCGGACGCCGCGGGATCCGCCGTCTGGACAGGCTGAGTCTGCGCGGCAGGAGGCGGATTCGGGGAGATGGGAGCGGTTTTCTCACAGGAAGAGAAGGCAGCCGCCAGAACGAGCGCGGCAATCAGAGAGGTCCCCGCGCGCCGGAGAAGGGGGTGCAGAAACATAGAGGGAAGTCCTCCGGGTAGAACAAAGATGAAGAATAGAATAATTGTACGATGAAATCCGCAGAATTTCAAGTTATTTTTGTGAAAAATAAGAGAAATAGGCGGGGAAAATGGGGAGGAATTGTTTTTTCTCTGCGCGCTTCGCTTGCGGGTTTGGAATCGACCAAATCGATTGTTTTTTCGCCTGCGCGGCTGGCGGACAAGAGAGAGTATTTTCTCGTGTTCTGCGCGCTGACGCTTGCGAATTTGGAATCGACCAAATCGATTGTTTTTTTCGCCTGCGCGGCTGGCGGACAAGAGAGAGCTTTTTCTCGTGTTCTGCGCGCTGACGCTTGCGGATTTGGAATCGACCAAATCGATTGTTTTTTTCGCCTGCGCGGCTGGCGGACAAGAGGACCCT
>CACZSA010000109.1 GCA_902783705.1 uncultured Ruminococcus sp. | reverse complement strand
GACTTCTTCCACTTCATGCACGGGGAATTCGGCTGGCGCGAGACGCTTTGCGGGCGTCCGTGCATCCTGCAGGAGCTGTCGGTCGGGTACTGCCGGGACGAGGACGGTCACGCCGTGCGGTTCTACCTTTACGCGCATCAGGTCCCGCAGACCACCACGGGCAGGCGGGCCTACGAGCACAACGATCCGAAATACTTCCAGCGCAGTCACGCGTTTCAGGTGAAATCCCTCGCGGAGACCTTCCGCCGGGTCGAGCATGAGCGCGTCTGCGGGACGCTTCTCTTCGCGTTCGAGACATGGTTCTATCACCACACGGACGCGCTGCGCGTTCAGCCCATGTACTCGGCGGAGCGGCTGAAAATAGCCTATCAGCCGGTCCTTGTGTGCGCGGAGCTGTACGCGCGGCACTTCTATGCCGGAGAGGTTCTGAATATCCCGGTAACGCTCATTCACGACGACCGCGAACGGGACCTCCTCACCGGGCCGGAGGTGACGGTCTCGGTGACGGCGGACGGGCAGGTCCTCGCGTCATCCTGCGGAGTCTATGAGGACATCCCGTACTTCGGCACGTCGTCCCGGACGTTCTCGATCCGCCTGCCGGAAAAGCTGCCCGGAGGACACGCGACAGCAAAACTGGTCCTCACGGCGTCATGCGGCGGGCAGATCGTCTCCCGCAACGAGTATGAAATCACGCTCTCCGAGGCGGACTATGCCAATCCGGCGGACAAGAGCTGCCGGGCGCTCTGCCTTTCGGACGACGCGGAGGCCGCCGCGCTTCTGCGGTACCACCACATCGACCCGGTCATTGCGGATGAGATCCCCGAGCGAGCGGAGGACGGGCTCCGGCTCGTCATCGCGCGCACTCTTGACGCGGAGGAATCCCGGCGCGCGCAGGCGTTTGCCACCTCCGGCGGGCAGGTCGTGCTCGTGAATCAGCGGGACCTCTCCCCGGCGCTGACCGGAGGCCGGGAGATCCGCTACACGGAGGACGCCACGGAGATCATGACGATGAACGCGCCGGAGAACAGCGTGTTCCGCGGGATCGAGGAGGGCGACACGTCGTGGTTCGACAATGGGGAGGGCATACCTTACGCCGCTTACGGACGGTACGGCGCCGACCGCTTTGACCGCTCCCTCTGCGCGCTCGGGGAGACCCTGCAGTGGCACAGCTATATCGGCAAGCCCACGGATTACGAAAAATCCGGCGGAACGCCGCTCTTCGCGCTCCGTTGCGGGGACGGCGGGATCCTCGTCAGCTCCTTGCGAACGGACGCTGACCGGACCGATCCCGTCGCCTGCCGCCTCACGGACAACATCCTCACGTGGGATTTCGCGTGGTGAGGAGCGGCCCGGCATCCGCGGCACACCCGAGGGGAATCCCCATTGACAACTCCCGCGTTTTCCTGTATAATGGAACCAAATCCATCCCATTCCGGAGGCAAACGATGCAGAACGACAAAACATACGGCGAACTTCTCGAAAAACTCGCGGACGGCGCGCGGGAAGTGGTCTTCGACTACGACTGCGCCGATACGATCATGAAGGATTTCGCGCGGATCATGGACGAGCACCCCGAGCTGTTCTGGCTGACCGGGTCCTGCAAATACGGAAAGAGCGTCCGCGGAAACGAGGTCCGGGTGACCCTGATCCCCGAGATCATGATCGACGACGACGAGCTGAAGCTTCGGCGGCGGAAATTCGATCACGCGGTGGAGCGCTTCGCCATCCTGTGCCGCGGAGAGAGCGAATTTGAGACGGTGTTCAAAATCCACGAAGCGATCATCGACAAGACGGAGTACAATTTTGCCTCCGCGAACGCGCTTGCCTCCGGCGTGCGGAATGACGAGGCCGCCGTGCGCGGGATGAGCGCCTACGCCTGTCTCGTCGACGGGAACGCGGTCTGCTCCGGGTACGCGAAGGCCTTTCAGGTCGTGGCGGCAAAGCTCGGGATCAGGGCCGGGCGCGTGCAGGGGATCAAGCTGGACGGCGGCGGCCCGCATGAGTGGAACATCGTGACCGTCGACGGCGAGCCCTACCACCTCGACGTGACCTGGGACGACCCGGTCTTCGCCAACGGCGTGCAGGGCTTCCGCACCTACGACTATTTCTGCGTCACGACCGAGGAGATCCTCAGAACGCACGGGATCGATCCGAAATCGAACGCGCCCCTCTGCACGGCGACCGCCTCTAATTTCTTCGTCAAGCGGGGGTATTGCCTTGACAGGTACGATTTCGCGAAGGCCGAGGCCGTGATCCGCGCGCAGCTTTCGAACGATACGGTCTACCTCAAATTCCCGGACAAGAGCGCGCTCGCGGCGGCTTCGGAGGACCTGCTCAAAAAGCTGCGGATCTTCGAGATCCCCGAGGTGCGGGCGAACTACAACTCCCTCCAGACCTCCACGACCGCGAACGGAACGCTTGCCGTGCGGTTCGTGAAGAAGTAAACGCTCCGAAACGGAAAAACTCTGACCGGCGTGAAAACCGATCAGAGTTTTTTGCATTCACGATGGGAGGGGACGCTCAAATCTTTTCGAGGATCAGCTTGGCGCAGTCGATCTGGTTCGGGATCTTGCCGTCCTTGTCCTTGACTCTCCAGATGTCGGGAGTGATCTCGTCGACAACGTAGACCTTGCCGTCCTCGTCGTAGCCGATCTCGATCTTGAAGTCGATCAGCTGCAGATCCATGGCGGCGAGCTCCTTCTTCAGCACTTCGCCGACCTGCTCCACAAGACGAAGGCCCTCGTCATACATGCCGGGCTTCAGCATGTTCTTCATCAGGCACAGGCGTTCGGTGATCAGCGGGTCGCCCTGCTCGTCGTCCTTGAGCGTGACTTCCTTGTACGGAGGATTGAAGGGGATGCCCTCGGGAAGGGTGAAGCGGCGGCACATGCTGCCCGCGGTGTAGTAGCGCAGCACGAACTCGAGCTTCGGCACAGTGAGCTTCTTGACCTGCATGAGGCATTTGTCAATGTCAGCGCCGAGGTAGTGGGTGGGGATGCCGTTCTTCTCCATGATCTCGAAGAAATACTTGGAAATGCGCAGGCCGATCTTGCCCTTGCCTTCCACGCTGCCGCCGACGGTGTTGTAGCCGGGGTCGAACATGCCGTTTTCGCCGGTGGCGGTGTCCTTGAACAGCAGGTTCACAACGCCTGTTTCTTCGTCGAGCAGGACGGTCTTGGTTTTGCCGTCGTAAAGAGTCTTCATGTGGGGGAATTCCTTTCTGCATAGGATGGAAAGATTATACCACGATTTTTTGGGAATTGCAATCACTTTGGCGCGGAAAAATCAGAAAAATGAGGCTTTGCATATCTTTTGACGATCCTCTGAATTGCGAAGACGGACACGTGGATTTTCATTTGATTCTTTAATTATTCATTTCCCGCCGCGTCCACCGCCAGCGCGCCGAGCATCTGTCCGGGATTCTCTGCGGCCTTGACCTTGCTCATAGCCCGGACGATCAAGCCGTCCTCGTCGATCAGGTAGGTCGTGCGGACGACACCCATGGTCTTTTTCCCGAAATTCATCTTCTCCTGCCATGCGCCGTAGGTCTGAATCACGGTCAGCTCCGGGTCGGAGAGGAGCGGGAAGGGGAGCCCGTATTTCTCCTCGAACTGCTTGTGCGACGCGACGCTGTCCCGGCTGACGCCCAGCACGACGGCGCCTCTTTCCCGGAATTGCGGGTATAGCTCGGCGAAGCTGCACGCCTGTTTTGTGCAGCCGGATGTCATATCCTTCGGGTAGAAATAGAGAATGACCTTCTGCCCGCGGTAATCGGCGAGGGAGCGCGGGTCTCCGTTCTGATCGGGCAGGGTAAAGTCGGGCGCGGGGGTTCCTTCTTTGAGCATGACGTTTCTCCTTGTGAATGAAATTGAATTGGCGGTCGTTTGGGATCAGGCGCGGATGGAGGAGAGCGCCTCGATCTGTTCCGGATCGATGGATCCGTCGCGGCGGATGGCGCAGTCATAGGTGGCGACGCCTCCGGCTTCGTTGATACAGGCGGTGAAGCAGTCGAGGTAGCGGCCGCTGTACCGGCTGCCCGGCCTGCTCCATGTTTCGCCGAGAGGAGCCAGCAGATGCGCCTGTGCCCCGTCGATGAAGCGGGAGGGCGGGATCACGGTCAGATCGTTGAATTCTCCGCAGACGAAATCCTCGTCCCGGTAGTTCTTCCTGTAATCCGGGAACACGCCGTTGTTCATGGCGACGAGCGCGGCGGGATTTCCCTTTTTCACGGCGCGGCAGTACGGTTCGAGCAGCGCGTCCGTGTATTTGAAAAAGTCCCGGTAGCAGCCGTCGATCCACCAGCCCTTGACGCGGTCCCCGTACCGCACGGCGTATTCTTCAAGCACCGCCGCCCATTTTTCGACGAAGTCCTTCGTCACGCCCTCCGCGCGCGGCTCCGTGAACCCGAATCTCTTTCCGATCTCCGGATGCGCGTATGGTCCGTCCCCCGTATAATACAGGTAGAGATCGATCCTGAGCGGTTCGAGGGCTTCGCAGATCTCCGCGATGAGGTCCCGTTCTGCGCACGCCTCCCCCGGTTCTGTCCCGGCGATGGCGTCAAAGGTGCGGTTCGGGGCGATCATCTTCTCGCACCCCTGCATGACGGTGATGAAATAGTATCCGGCTCCGCACCGACGGAGGGAATCCGCGAGCTTCTGCACGTCGAAATCGTTTACGCAGTCGTTCCATGAAGAGCCGCCCCGGCCCTGACTGAGAGGATTTTCCGGATTGTTCTGAATATGAGAGAGATAGTGGGTGAACACGCCCCATTTTCTCCCTGCCAGCCGATCCGTGATGTGCCGTCCGTTGTCCGTCATTGCCGCCTCTCCTTTCGGTTTTTACATAGTCCGTGTATATTCGCCTATATTGTACCATATCCCGGTGAGAAGCGCAAGGGGAAAATGCGCGGCGGGCGGGGAGGAGAACAAAAGATCGGCGGCTTTGGGGAAAACGATTGAAAAAATCCCCGGAATAGGCTATAATAGAGAAGACGGGCGGGGCGGACGAGAATGTCTCCCCGGACAGGTGAATACAAAACAGCTTTGGAGGCATGACGATGAAATACAGAAGACTCGGCAAAACCAACCTGAACGTGAGCGAGATCGGCTTCGGCGGCGAATGGCTGGAGCGGCATCCGGCGGAGGACGGGATCGCCCTGATCCGGCACGCGGGAGAGCAGGGGATCAACATCATCGACTGCTGGATGGCGGATCCGAAATCCCGCGACATCATCGGGCAGGCGATTGCGCCGCGGCGGGACGAATGGTATGTACAGGGGCACATCGGCTCGACGTGGCAGAACGGTCAGTATGTGCGGACGCGGGACATGCAGTTTGTGAAGCCGGCGTTCGAGGATCTGCTCGGGCGGATCGGCGGCGGGTACATCGACCTCGGCATGATCCACTATGTGGACTCGCTCGAGGACTGGAACACCTGCATGAACACGGAATACATCGACTATGTAAAGGCGCTCCACGAACAGGGCCTGATCCGCCACATCGGCCTCAGCACCCACAATCCCCGGATCGCGAAGATGGCGGCGGAGACGGACTTTGTTGAGATGATCCTGTTCAGCATCAACCCGGCCTTCGATATGAAGCCCGCGAGCGAGAGCCTCGACACCCTCTTCGGCGAATACGAGCAGGGGCTGTCCGGCATCGATCCGGAGCGGGCAGCGCTGTATCGGCTGTGCGAGGAGCGGGACGTCGGGATCACCGTCATGAAGGGCTTCTTCGGCGGCGCGCTGTTTGATCCGAAGCGCTCCCCCTTCGGCGCCGCTTTCACGCCGTGCCAGTGCATCCACTACGCGCTGACGAGACCGGGCGTGTGCTCGATCCTCTGCGGGTACGACACGGCGGAGCAGGTGGACGAGGCGCTCTCCTACGAGACGGCGACGGACGAGGAAAAGGATTACGCCTCCGTGATCGCCTCCGCGCCGCTGCACGCAAGCCGGGGACAGTGCACCTACTGCGGGCATTGCTCCCCCTGCCCGATGGAGATCGACATCGCGATGGTCAACAAATTCTACGATCTCGCCGTCTCGCAGCCCGAGGTGCCGGAGAGCGTCCGCGCGCATTACAAGAGCCTCGGACACACGGCGTCGGAGTGCATCGGATGCCGGGGATGCGAGGAACGCTGTCCGTTCGAGGTCCCGGTTGCCGAGCGGATGGAGAAGACCGCGGCCCTCTTCGGCATGTGAACCGCGGGATCGGAGGTTGTTTGAAGAGCCATGTTTGATTTTCTGTATCGGGAATCCCTCGCGCGGGCGGTCCACCGGGTGTGGATCCTGTCCGATCTCCAGCAGAGACTGCCGGAAAACACCGAACGCTGCCTCAACGCGGGGATCTCGGATTTTGAAATGCTGGGCCGTCCGGCGGAGCAGATCTGGTACCTCGGAGACGCCGTCGAGGGCGCGGAGCCGGACAGACTCACGGCGATGTGCAGGCTGCAGGAGGACGCGTTCGCCTCGCTGGATCTGCCGCTGTGCTACGCGACCGGGAACCACGACTACGATTACGCGCGCGCACACCGGGAGGAGCGGCCGTGGATGCCGTTCTATGAGATGGTCCGCGACCATCCGGGATGGATGACGACGGCGGGGTGCGAGGATTTCTGGTTCCGCACGCAGATCGGGAACTATCCCGTCTACTTCCTCTGCGACCACATCGCCCGTGATAACACATGGTGCGTAACGCATTCGCATATCCAATGGGGGGAGGAGGCGTATCCCTACACGGACGCGTCCGCCGAGGCGCTCCGGGCGAGGATGGCGGAGGAGACCGGACCGATGATCACCTGCGGGCATTACGGCTTCTCCGGCTGCAACCGCGACCATGCCCTGATGGACAAGCTCCTGCCCCTGCCGAAGACGGAGCGCATCCATTTCTACGGGCATTCGCACATCGGCGACTGGGTGTGGGGCAAAAAGGACACCTGGCGCAGGATCTGCTGGGTGGACTGGCACGACGTTCCGCAGATCGACGTGTCGAGCTTCGAGAACATCCGCGGCGAGCATTGCCGGAGTGTTTTCCTGCACATCTACGAAGACGGGAACATGGGTGTATTCTTCCGCGACCACGATCATCACCGCTTCACGGAGGCCTATTTCCCCGCGCATGAGAACGGTCCGGACGGCTGGAACGACATGCGTGTCCAATACGGGGGATGAAGGGGAGGAAAAAGACTTCCCGTCCGTCAAAACCGAACAAAAATCAGCCCGAAATCCGAGCTGATTTTTTGTTGGATTATTTGCGGCACAGCGGATGCCGGAGAAGCGGACACGGCGCGGGAATTGCATTCATCGGTTTTCCGCCAGCCAGATCGATACGCGGGACTGGATCTTTCCGGCGCATTCGTCGGCGCTTCCATGCCCGGCCCGGAGCGCAGACAACTCTTCCAGTACGATCTGCATCACCGCGTCGGGCGTCCCCTCCGTCAAGGGGCAGCCCTCACCGTCGAGATACGCGCGGATCCGGGCGATATACTCCCGGTCGAGCGGCTGCTCACGGTACGGTGAGTTGCTGTGATCTACGACTGCAGCGTCGGGGAAAATCCCGATCCCGCCGCTTTCATAATAGCGGAGGGAGAGGGAGGCGTAATACTCCGTCTGCCTGTCGTATTCGGATTTCAATGCGGGAAGCGAAACCTGCTCGTCATGCCACATGCTGTTGTTCAGTGTTTCGTCGAGGAAGAAGAAGCGGACAAGCTCCCATGCCGCGTCCGGAACAGGGCTGTTCTTCATGAGCATAAAGATCAGATCGCTCTCTATCAGCGCGCCGGAATCAAGATGGGAGGGGTACCCCACGAATCGGAAATCCTTTGTGCCATACACCTGTTCCAGATGCAGCTGGGACACATAATTGCACAGGAATACGGAGGACAGCCGGACCGATCCGCCGCGGAAGATCCCGGCAAGCTCGTCTCCCTTCATACGTGCGTAAGGAGAGGTGCGCCCGTATTCCTCCGGGTCCGGCAGGGAGACCATGACCTCGAGCCATCGGACGAAATCCGCGGAATCGAAGCGGCATGTCCCGCTGTCCTTGTCATAGAAGGAACCGAGATCGGCCAGCAGCCCGTTCCCGCATTTCTCCGTCGTGAACCAGAGGCAGGGCTCAGCCTCCTCCGGCAGTTCTTCATAATAGCGGAGAAATTCCCCGACTGTCCAGTGACCGTCCGCGGCATATCCCCCCAGCCGATCCGGCAGCGTGATCCACGTCCTGAGGCCGAAATACGGGGTGATGCCCCATACGGCGCCGTCCTTATCCGAAAATGCCCGGAGAACGCATCCGAACAGATTGTCCCGGCTCACATCCGGGTCCCGGTCAAGATACGCGCCGAGGTCTGCCGTGAGACCGTTTTCCATAAGCTGCTTCGCTGCCGCAGTGTCGAAGCTGCCTTCGAGGGGGTCGTACCGATCGATTACAAGGTCCGGCGAGATGACACCGTTCGTGATTTCGGTCAGCATCTGCCAGTTTCCGTAATCCTCACGCGTCGGATTGCTCCGGTTGCTGGAATCCAGCGGCAAGATCCGGATATCGTCATGTGCGCGGTTGAAGAGGACGAAGGCTGTGCGGATGCTGTCCTCGAGCTCGCATGAAAAGGCGACCTGCACGAGGGTACAGGAATCCGCTTCCTCGCCGGATATTTTCCGGTAGATTCTGGGCAGCCTTCTCCGTACTCCGTGCGCGTCGACATGGCTTTCCGAAAAGTACAGGGTCTCCTCGTCCATGCACCAGCGGAACTGACCGCTCCCGTCAAGCGAGGACTGTGTCAGAATCCCCGAGACCGTGAAGTCCAGCAGCTTTTCCGGCTCTCCTCCGCTCTCCGTCATCGAAGCGCGGTAGATCCCGTCCGGGGCGGAGATGTATACCCAGTCTCCCCGGCTTCGGACAGCCACTCTGTTCATGGCGTGAAGATGGAAGTTCCGGACCGGATCGAGGTGCCCTTCATCGCGGTTTACCCGCTGTATGCCGACCGTGTTCCCGTCCGATACCGCGGCATAGACCCGACCGTCCTCCCCTGCAAACAGAGAGTTAAGAGGCGTTTTCCCCGGGATCCGGACCACGTCGCCCCACTCCCGGTTCAGGGACACAACGGAGACGCCGTCTTCGCGGATCAGATAGAAATTGCCCTCCGCGTCCGCTGCCATATCCCAGGGGATCTCCCCGGGCATGAGCCCGATTTCACTGAACGGGACCTCCTCCGCGATGGTCTCCGTTAACCGGTCGAAGCGCCCGAAGAAGGTGGCGTGTCCCATTCCCCATGAGGTGGCGGTGAAGAAGAGATCATCCTCTGTCAGCACGCCGCATAAGATCGAAACATTTTTGTCAAGGGGGATCGGTTCCTCACGGAGCACCTCGCCCTCCGGGGAAAAGGTAAATACGGAGGTCTGCATCTGAAGCGCGGAAACCGAATACTCGTTGTCCCTGTAGGTTTCCCGCTGAAGAACGACGGAGAAAGTCCCGTCCTCCCCGATCAGGGGCGCCGCGGATGTGACGGCGTATTCCTCGGGGAACGTCCATTCCAGCGGGGCGTAGCGGAAGCGGTTGATTTCGCGCAGAGCGTTTTCCCGCGCGGCGTCTCCCGCAGTGGCACGCGGATCGGCTTTGCATGCGGCGAGGGACAGAACGGTGAGGAGGAGAAGAGCGGCGCAGAGCATTCGTTTCATCATACCGTCGACCTTTTGTATTCGCTGTTATTGTATATTATAGCACCTCTGCCTCTCCTTTGCAAGCCTTAGATACACAGTTTCGGAGAGCGGGTCAGCCGGAGCGGCAGAAGCTCCCCGCGTCCACTCATCCGCCGAGATGCGCCCGATATGCAGAAGATCCCCGATAAAACCCGATAAACTTTGAGAATTTTCGTCCGGGGGCCGCATTTCCGGGAAAAGTGTGCTATAATAGAAAAAAACACCCCGGGAGGCTGTCATGGCATCGAATTCCATCATTCGTCAGCACATCACTTTTACGGGATCCGTACAGGGTGTGGGATTCCGCTACCGCGCCCATCATGCCGCCGATCTCTACGGCTGCACGGGCTGGGTGCGGAATGAATACGACGGCTCGGTCGCAATGGAGATTCAGGGGACCGAGGAGCAGATCCGTCAGGTGATCCTCGCCCTCGAGCGCGGGACGTTCGTGCGGATCGAGAACATGGACGTGAAAAACATCCCGGTGATCGGGGACGAGCGGGGATTTCACACATGACGGACAAGCCCGTTTTCCGTCCGATCGCACCGGAGGATGACGCCGCAGTGGCGGAGCTGATCCGGGACAACCTCGAAGCGGTCGGGCTCGATATCCCCGGGACGGCGTATTTTGACCCGGGACTGGACCGGTTGAGCGGGTATTACGCGCATCCGGGGCGGGCGTATTTCGTCCTCCTCGACGGCGGGCGCGTCATCGGCGGCGCGGGATTCGCGGAATGCGGCGGATTCCCGGACTGCTGCGAGCTGCAGAAGCTCTACCTCTGCGACGCGGCAAAGGGGAAGGGACTTGGCAGAGCTCTTCTCCGGCATGTCGAG
>CACZSA010000108.1 GCA_902783705.1 uncultured Ruminococcus sp. | reverse complement strand
GTCATGAATGTCGACTTTTCGTGGAATGTTTCGGCAAAAAGATACATTGATATTTACGCGCGTTTGAAGTAAAATAAAGAGTGGGTTTGAAACTATGATTTTTCATTCGGCGCATGGTCGTCTGGCCCTGCGCCGAGATTTTTTTCCGGAGTATTTGCCATGGACAAAAAACAGACAATGACCAACGGCGCGGTGCGCGCGAGCATCGAGGCCAAGCTGACCAGCTATTTCGGCGTCAGTCCCGAAGAAGCGACCGAGGAACAGATCTTCAAGGCGACCGCCCTCAGCGTCAAGGAGCTTCTCACCGCAAAGCGCCAGGTCTTCCACGACAAGATCAAGCGCGCGCATCCGAGACGGGTGTACTATCTCTGCATGGAATTCCTCGTCGGACGCCAGATGCGGAACAATCTCATGAATCTCGGCATCGAGGAGGAGTACCGCTCCGCCCTCCGGGAGATGGGGCATGACCTCGACAAGATTTATGAGATCGAGCCGGATCCGGGGCTGGGAAACGGTGGTCTCGGACGGCTTGCCGCGTGCTTCATGGATTCCCTCACCACCCTCGAGTACCCGGCGACCGGATTCTCGATCTGCTATGAATACGGTCTCTTCAAGCAGCGCATCATCGACGGCAACCAGGTCGAGCTGCCCGACGTTTGGATGAACGAGGGTTCGACATGGCTCGTTCCCCGGACCGACAAGGCCTTCAACATCCGCCTCGGCGGCACGGTCCGCGAGGAGTGGAAGGACGGGAAGTGCTCCATCCTCTATGACAACTACAAGGATGTCCGCGCGGTGCCGTACGACATGATGATCTCCGGCGCCGACTGCGAGGCCGTCAACGTGCTCCGTCTCTGGAAGGCGGTCGAGACGACCAATTTCAACATGAACCTGTTCTCGCAGGGACAGTACTTCGAGGCGATGCAGCAGACCGCGAACGCCGAGGTCCTCTCGAAGGTGCTCTATCCTTCGGACGACCACGAGGAAGGGAAGCTCCTGCGTCTCTCGCAGCAGTATTTCCTCGTCTCCGCGTCGCTGCAGTCCATCATCGCCGACCACCTCGCCGCCTACGGGTCGCTGTACAACTTTGCGGATAAGGTCGCGATCCACATCAACGACACGCATCCCGCGCTCGTCGTGCCGGAGCTCATGCGCATCCTCATGGATGTCTATTCCTACGGCTGGGACGCGGCCTGGAGCATCGTCACCCGCGTAGTGTCCTACACCAACCACACCGTCCTGCCCGAGGCGCTCGAGAAGTGGAACGTCCAGCTCTTCCAGCTCCGCCTGCCGCGCATTTATATGATCGTCGAGGAGATCAACCGCCGTCTGTGCGCCGATCTCTGGACCATGTACCCGGGCGACTGGGACCGCATCTCCCGCATGGCGATCATCGGTTATTCGCAGGTCCGCATGGCGAATCTCTCCGTCGCCGCCTCGCACACGGTCAACGGCGTCTCCGCGCTGCATTCGAATATCCTTAAAAAGACCGTATTCCACGACTATTACAACGCGATGCCCTATAAGTTCACCAACGTGACGAACGGCATTGCGATGCGCCGCTGGCTCTGCTACTCCAACCCCGGCCTCACCGCGCTCCTCGACGAGACGATCGGCGAGGACTACCGGAAGGACTTCTCGCGCCTCGAGGGCTTCAAGAAGTATGCCGACGACCGCGCGATCCACGAACGCCTGCGCGGGATCAAGCACGACAACAAGACGACCTTCGCGAAGTTCTATTACGACCGCTTCGGCGTCGCGCTGGACACGGATTCCGTCTTCGACGTGCAGGTCAAGCGCATGCACGAGTACAAGAGACAGCTTCTCAACGTGCTGAAGATCATCACCCTCTACAACGAGATCCGCGACAACCCGAACGGCGACTGGACCCCGACCACGTTCGTCTTCGGCGGCAAGGCCGCGCCGGGCTATTATATGGCGAAGAACATCATCAAGCTGATCTACGACCTCGGACGCGAAATCGAGCGCGATCCGAAGGCGCGGGATCTCATGCGCGTGGTGTACCTCGAGGACTACAACGTCTCCTCGGCGGAGCTTCTCATGCCGGCGTCGGACATCAGCGAGCAGATCTCCCTCGCGGGCAAGGAAGCGAGCGGCACAGGCTGCATGAAATTCATGGTCAACGGCGCGCTGACCCTCGGCACCCTCGACGGCGCGAACGTCGAGATGCGGGACGCGGTGGGCGACGCGAACATCTATATCTTCGGCCTGCAGGCGAACGAGGTCGACGATCTCTGGAAGCAGGGGTATTCGTCGCAGCACTATTATATGAACAGCGAACGCCTCCGCCGCACGATCGACCGGATGCGCGGGACCTTCAACGGCTGGAACTACACCGACATGGTGAACTACTTCCTGTATTCCCACGGCGTGCCGGATCCGTATATGTGCCTCGCGGACTACGACTCCTATATGGCGGTCTACGGACGCATGATCGCGACCTACCACGACACCGACGCGTGGACGAAGAAATCCCTCCTCAACATCGCGGGCGCGGGCTTCTTCTCCTCCGACCGCTCCATCCGCGAATACGCCGAGAACATCTGGCACATTCAGCCGGTGAAATGATCCGATGAAAGCATACGAATACAAATTTGACAGGACGAAAAAGCTCCGGGTAAACGAACTCGGGGCTTTTCCTGCCGATTCGGTCCTCGACTTCACCCTGCGCCTCGTCCTTCCGCACGGAACGGGGGTCCACTCCGCCGCGATGGGCATTCACCGCGACGCGTGGAACACCGGGCACACGGAATTCCTCACCTTCCCGATGCACCCCGTGCCGGGCGAGGGCGACGTCTCCGACTGGCTCCTCACGCTCGACCCGGTCCGCGATCTCGCGCCGGAGGACGGGAACGAGGGCCTTTACTACTACCACTATGCCGTTCAGCTCGACGACGGGACTTGCTTCGTCTTCGGCGGGGAACGGCCCACGGAGCTCGACGCGCTCTCGAACTACGTCGGAGAACGGCAGCTTCTGATTCACCGCCCGGATTTCCACGCCTCGGCGCGCTTCCGCGAGGGGCTTGTGTACCATATCTTTGTCGACCGCTTTGCGAAGTCCGGGAAGGTGCATGTCAAGCCCGGCGCCGTCCTCGATCCCGACTGGGACAACGGCACCCCGCAGTACGGCGAATATCCCGGCGCCGAGGTCGCGAACAATGTCTTCTTCGGCGGCGATCTCGCGGGCATCACGGAAAAGCTCGACTACATCGCGTCGCTCGGCGTGAAGACGATCTATCTCTCCCCGGTGTTCGAAGCGGCGTCCAACCACAAGTACGACACGGGCGACTATCTCAAAATCGATCCGATGTTCGGCACGGACGCGGACATGAGGACCCTGTGCCGGGAGGCGGAGGCCCGCGGGATCGCGATCCTCTGCGACGGCGTCTTCAACCACACGGGCTCGGACTCCGTCTATTTCAACCGCGAGGGACATTATCCGACCGTCGGCGCGTATCAGTCCAAGCACTCTCCGTGGGCGCACTGGTACCACTTCCGCGAATTTCCGGACGACTACGAATGCTGGTGGGGGGTCAAGACCCTGCCGCGGGTCGACAGCGCGGATCCGTCCTACCGCCGCTTCATCTGCGGGCGCGCGGTCGACAAGTGGATGCACGCGGGCGTCTCCGGATGGCGTCGCGACGTCGCGGACGAGCTTTCCGACGAGTTCCTCGACGACTTCCGCCGCGCGGTGAAGGGACAGGATCCCGACGCCGTGATCCTCGGGGAGGTCTGGGAGGACGCCTCGGACAAGATCAGCTACGGGAGACGCAGACGGTATCTGACGGGCTCCCAGCTCGATTCCGTGATGAACTATCCCCTCCGCGCCGCCCTGATCGGGTACGTGAAGACGGGCGACTGCGAACCGCTCCGGCACGCGACGGAAGGGCTCTACCGCCGCTACCCGAAGGAGGTCTCGGACAATCTTCTGAACTTCCTCGGCACGCACGACACCGAGCGCATCCTCACCCTGCTCGGCGGCGAGGAGAGCGGGGACCACACGAACGCGGAACTCGCTGAGATGCGCATGACGCCCGGGGAACGGGAGCATGCGAAGGGGCTGGTCCGGCTGGCGTTCGGCATCCTTGCGGGCCTGCCCGGCGTTCCGTGCGTCTTCTACGGCGACGAAGCCGGGATGGAGGGCTACCGCGATCCGTTCTGCCGCCGTCCGTTCCCATGGAGGCGGGTCGACGAATCGCTCCTTTCGAGCTACCGGTCCGTCGGATGCCTGCGCCGGGATGAGGCTGTTTTCCGCGACGGGCGCTTCCGCATCCTCTCGCTGACGCCGGACGCGTTCGTCTATCTGCGCGAGCCCGTGAACGGCGGGGATCCGGTTCTGGTTGCCGCCTGCCGCCGGGGGACGCTCTCACTCTCGTTCCGCGAATCCGCGCGGGATCTGCTCGCGTCGACCGACCGCAGACGTGCGCACGTGCCGGAGAACGGCGTCGCGTATTTCCGCCTGCCCGCGGATCTCGATCCCGGAACGATCCGCATCGATTCCACCGTCGGTTGAAAAATTCTCAAAATCCGCGTTATTGCATCCCCGCGCAGGCTGTGCTACAATGAAGGCACGGTGAGCGCGCGCCGAATCCACTCCACAGGGAGGCAATCATGCAAATCCGAATCGGTGAGAAAATCCGGACCCTCCGGAAACAGAAAAACCTGTCACAGGAAACGCTCGCGACCGCCCTCGGCGTGACGTTTCAGGCCGTCTCAAAATGGGAGAGCGGCACGACGATGCCGGACGTGACCATGATCCCGGCGATCGCGTCCTTCTTCGGCATCTCGACGGACGAGCTCTTCGACTTCAACCTCTACGAGACCGAGGAGCGCGTCATGGCGATCTGCCGACAGGCGTGGGAGATCCGGGACGAGCGCCCGGCAGAGGCCGAACAGATCCTCCGCGAGGGGCTGAAGCAGTACCCCGGCAACGATATTCTCCTGAACAATCTGCTCTGCGTCATCCCGGTCCCCGAACGCGCCGCCGAGGCGATCTCGATCTGTCAGGCGCTGGTCGGGGGGACGAAGTACGATGACGTGCGGCTCGACGCTTGGCGCATCATGGCGCAGGCATACGAATCCCTCGGCGAATACGCGATGATGAAAGACGCGCTCGGGCATATCCCGGAGATCTACTTCACGCGCCTCGAGCTCGACGCCGAAATGCTCCGCGGAGACGAGCGGCTCGAGCCCGCCCACAAGCAGAAGCGCCTGTCCGCCGACTGGACAATCGATATGCTCCTCCTCCTCGCGGACATCTACGAGGAAAAGGGCGAGCGGGATATGGCCCTGTCCCAGCTCCGGTGCGCAAAGGCCGTGATCGAGGCGTTCCGGGACGATCGGAACGTCGCGTACTTCACCGGGACCGTCTACGACAAGCGGAAGGACGAGCTTCCAGCGATCGGGGCGCGGATCGCGAAACTTGAGAAAAACGCATAAAGAAACAAACCCGCCGCGGGTTCTCCGGATCTCGGAGTCCTGCGGCGGATTCTTTTGTCTGTTCAGTTTCGCGCGTCTTCATCCCCGCGGATGAGCGCGTAGTTTCCGGCCTTCAGCGTGTCGATCAGCATTTGCTCGGACGTGATCGGGAAGTCCGTGCGGATCCCGCCGGCCGGCATGTGGTCCGGATTGTGGTGATCCGTGCCGGAGGTCATGATCTTCCCGTACTTCCGCGCCCACGCCTCGGCGATGTCGTTGTTCGAGTTGTGGCCCGGATGCCCGTTGAAGATCTCGATGGCGTCCACGGAATTCGCGTCCGTCACCACCATGCCGTGGCGGAAGGGATGGGCCTGGATCGTGAAGAGCCCGTCGGCGCGCGCCATTTCGGTGAACTTCCGCACGCCCATGCGGAGCATCTCCCCCGTGTGCGAGACGAGCCAGTCCTCATCGAATCCGAAGACCAGATAGTCGTTCGAGTTCTGCACGAAGCGGAATTCCAGCCCCATGAGGATCGTGAGACGGTCCCCGGCGCAGACCTTCAGCTTTTCGTACGCCGCGTATTTCCGACGCACCTTCGCAGCCCACTCCGCCGGATCGAGGTAATTCCCCTCCGGCGTGAAGTGGTTGGTGAGGCAGATCGTCGTGTAGCCGTATTTCAGGTATTTTTCGCAGATGCCCTCGACTGATTCGTGGGAGCACCCGGAGGCGTCCTTCGAATGGCAGTGCAGTTCGGTTTTGTAGGTCATCTTATCTCTCCGCAAGAATCGTCTTGATCTCGAACGGACGGAAGGAGAGCTTCACGCAGCCGTCCTCGACGGGCAGTTCCTCAATCACCTCTTCGAGCATGTTCGTGAGGAAGATCTTCTTCGCGCCGGGGACGAACAGGGTGCACTTCGTCGTGCTGCGCTCGGCTTCGTAGAGACGGATCACGAACGCCCCTTCGCGGTCCTCGGCGTTCTTCACGGCCTCGGCGAGGATGTTCTCGCGGTCGACGGAGAAGAGCGCGGGCACCGTGAGTGCCTTGCCCTCGAGGACGACGGGTGCATAGTTGAACGCATACGCCGGACGGACGACGGAGAGCGCGTTGAACGGTCCGACGTGCGGCAGGAGCGCGTACTTCATCGTGTGGATGCCGTTGTCGGTGAACGGGTCGGGACGGCAGCCGCCCTTGTGGAGAGTCAGGCGGATATCGCTCTGCTCGCAGGAGATGCCGTACTTGCAGTCGTTGAGGATCGCGACGCCGTAGTTGGTTTCGGAGAGATCGGTCCACTTGTGGTTGCAGACCTCGAACTTCGCGCTCTCG
>CACZSA010000107.1 GCA_902783705.1 uncultured Ruminococcus sp. | reverse complement strand
TAGCCGTCGCCCGCCGCGGTGATCTCCGCCGAGCGTACCCACGATGGATACTGCTCGTCTCCGGTGATCTCCTGCGCGGTGATCCAGATCACGGGATAGGAGGCATAGCGGGCGGTGAGATAGCGGGAGATCCGGTCGAGTGCCTCGGGCGTCATTGATCCGACGGTGCTGGAATGCACACCGAAGCCGAGCGCGATCACCATGCCGCGGTCCGCGAGATAGTCGAACATTTTGTCGAACTTTTCCGTGAATACCGTCGGATCGACAAGCGTATGGCGCACCTTCCACATCGACGGCTCCGGTGAGACGCCGCGCTGACCGCCGCCGTCGCTCTCCGCGCTGTCAAAATAGGTCTGATAAACGGTGAATCCCTTCGCGAGGCGGTCGTCGACCTCGTGCCGGAACTGATTCGAGCAGGAACAGCCCGGGTAGTTGCACTGCGTGATCGACACGTAATTCGGCGCCTGCCAGTTCGTGTCCCCGAGCCAGAAGAAGGGCGTCCCGTCGTCGTAGGTGAAGTACCGACCGCTGTCGGAGACCCGGACAAATCCGTGCCGGTCGAGCTCGGTTGCCCCGTTGTTCTCCACGGCGAGCAGGGAACCGGACGCCCCGTCGAGATCCCGGTTGTCCGCATCGGAGCACCGGACGACATAGTCCCATCGTCCCGTTTTCGTCGGCGCGAAGCGAACCCGCCACTCGTCCCCGCCGTTCCAGAAGCCGCAGAGGGCGATCTCCTCCCCGTCCTCATGGGTGAAGACCGCGTTGATCTCCACATCTGTGTAGGGATTTTCATATTCCGTGCCGCTGTGCAGAACGATGTCCGTCCGTTGCCAGAGCGGAACGGTCTCCGCTCCGTGGGCATGGACGGAGCCGAGCAAAGCCGTCATTCCAAGCATGATGATGAACCTCACAAGAAATCTTTTCATAGTCCGGCCGATGCGCGTTATCCGTAAACCGCCAGATCCCGCAGAGAGGCGTTCCCGCTCTGCGCAGTGATCTCGAGCGCGATTTCTCCCGCCGAAAGATCCTCGAAGGGCACGATCCGGCGGTGTCCGACGCACGCGCTCTCATAGACGGTCCGACCGTCGGCGAGGAGGCGGAAGCCGCGGATCCGCTGTCCTTCGGCGATATCCTCCCGGATCGAGACATAGCGGATCTTTTGCCGCTCGGGCAGGGTGAGGTGGTATTGTCCGTCCTCTGCCGCGGGATGATCGAGCGAGGCGAGGGGCGTCCCGAAGGTCTCCCGGAGCAGCCTGCCGAACGCGCGGAACTGTTCCTCGTCCTGAAAATCCCCGTCCTTGCTGATCGCCATGCCGAGGAGCAGGTTGGCGTTGCGTCCCACGGAGCGGACATAGCAGTCGAGGAGCTGCTCCGGCGTGAAGAGCAGATGTTCTTCGCCCGCCCGCCAGGCCCAGCCGCCGCCGTACGCCGCGTGGGTCCGGTTCGGCATGTCGCACTCCGCGGGCCAGTAGTATTTCCCGTCCGGATCGCCGACGCCCGCGCGCTCGTCCGGGATCGTCCCGTCGTACCGCGCTTCCCCGGCATTGGTCGTCGCCCAGCAGTTCTCCGGAGCGAGACCATCCTCGTTTCCGACCCAGCGGATGTTGTGCGCGTAATCCCGGGGACCCTGGAAGCAGATCGCGTGGGGCTGATGCTGTCTCAGGATGGGCGTCAGATCCGGTCCGCCCTGATCCGGGGGAATGATCCCGCCGTCAAACCAGATCTCAAAGAGATCCCCGTATTCCGTCCAGAGCTCCGTCACCTGCGCCTCGACATTCTTCACGTAGGCCTGATAGTACTCGGAGCGATAGTCCCATTTCCAGCTGTCGTTGATGTTGTAGTAGCCGTTGCATCCGGTGGAGTAGTAGAAGCCCGGCTTCAGCCCGTACTCCCGGCAGGCCTCGATGAACGCCCGGCAGATGTCTCCCCCGCCGCCGCGCCAGCTCGTGTGCGCGATGGAAAAGTCGTTGACCTTCGTGTCCCATAGGGAGAAGCCCGTGCAGTGGTTGGCGACGAGGACCGCGTATTTCGCACCCATCTCCGCCGCGCTCTTCACCCACTGCGCCGGATCGAGCTTCGTCGGATGGATCGTCTCCGGCGCGAGCAGCTCCCGCACCTTCTCCGTCTTGTACCAGTCGCCCGTCAGCTCCGGGTGATAGATCTCCATGCAGTAGTGGATCAGCACGCCCAGCTCCATATCCTGCCAGGCAAGCTGTTCCTTCGTCGGTTTTGCAGTGTACATATGTTCCTCCTTCTCAATTCCATCCGTCCGTTCCCCGTATCCGACAGGGGCTTTCAGTGCCGCGGGCAGAGCCAGACGTCGACATTCCATTCATCCGCCGCCTGATCTTTGCCGCAGAGCAGCAGACGCACCGCGGCGGTCTTCCCGGACTGCGCCTTCCGGAGAGGCAGATAGAATGTGTAGTTCCGGTCGGCGTGCCGGACGATGTATTCCCACATGTTCGCGCGGTATGCCGGGGCGCGGTCCGGGAATCCGAGAACCTCCCCGTCGATCTCCGCCGTGCAGCAGACGCCCTCCTCGCCGTGGACGCCGTTCACCGCGACCGCGAGATAGTCGCCGTCCCGCACCTCGGGGAGCGCGACCTCGGACGCGAGGAATCCGACCGGACGCCGCGCGTCAAACGGCGCCTGCAGGTTGTTGGCACGCGGATCCCGGAGCGCGATCTCCTGCCCGTCCTTCAGAAGTCGGATGGCGTGAATGCGGTCCATCGGGCAGGGCAGGCGGAAGTAGCGGACCGGGGCGCCGTCGAGCTTGTAGGAGACCTCGAGCATTTTCCCGCGGATCGTGTCGACCCGGAAAACGCCGTCGACGAGCAGCGCGTCCTCCCGGTCCTCCTCTTCGACGCGCACCACCGCCGGGGCCGTGCTCCGCCAGTTCTTCAAGTCACGCGATATCGTTCCGGCCTCGGGCAGAAGCTGAGCCGGGACCTGCGCGGTGGGCTCGTCCGCGGAGAAGCAGAGGATTCGGATCTCGTCCGCCTCGTATTCACCGCCGAAATCGACCCGCAGGCATCCGCCGTCGATCCGCTGACCTCCGAAGTAATACCGCGACCAGCCGTCAAAGAAGGTCTCGCGGTCCCCGTCGAACGCCGCCGCGCTGTCGCATCCGCGGGTACGGTATGCCGCCTGCGAGAAGAACGCGCCGCGCGCCGCACGGACTTCGGGGATCGCGGATTCGCCCGCCCGCTTCATTTCCCGGCGTTCCAGCGAATCGTTGTCGACGGCA
Organism: uncultured Ruminococcus sp.; assembly: GCA_902783705.1. GTDB lineage: Bacteria > Bacillota > Clostridia > Oscillospirales > CAG-272 > UMGS1696. Next base: position 8,201 of record CACZSA010000107.1, on the reverse strand, counting down.
AACTGCGCCGCCTCGTACAGCTCCTCCGCGCGATCCGCGAGCAGGGAGGTATCGCCGGGCTCAAGACGTCCGAGGCAGATCGGCGCGAAATCCCGCTCATCCTGCGCGTCGAAATTCCCGAAGACGGAGCGCGCGCCGTGATCCAGTAGTCGGATCTCCCCGCCGCCGCAGAAGAGCATCTTCACCTCCACCGGGGAACCCGCCGCGTCCTCGCGGATCATCTCGTATTCACAGTCCTCGAGGACGGGATATGCCTCGGAGACCGGCGCGATCTCATAAAGGTGCGCGCGGTGCGGCATGAGCGTGAGGGCGACCTCGTCTCCGTAGTCGAAGAACCCGATCAGCTTCTCCGTCGGGTGGCGCTGGATCAGGGCGATCTTCTCCGCCTGTCTGCCGAGTCCGATCTCCTCGCCGAGCCGGATGCGAACGGGGAAGGGCGTCCAGCCGAGATGCCCCGTCGCGAGGAACCGATGATCCGGCGTCCCGCGGGAGACGGCGTTGTCCCCGCAGGCGGCGGGCAGGACCATCCCATCCACGAGGATCGGCGCAGCCCTGCGGTGCAGATTGTAGATCCGCGCGAGCTTCGGGAATTCGTCGTCCCGCATCAGCCACGGATTCGCGTAGATCTCCGGCGCCATGATCATCGACCGCCCGAACGCCTGATAGATGAGGTCGTCCTCGAAGTACGCGACGGCGGAGGAGATGCACACGCCGTGATCCTCCGCGAGCCGTTCGAGCCCGTCGGGCAGACCGCGCTTGAAGATGAAGCCGCGGTGATGCATGCAGGTCTCGCTGTTCGCACTGTGCACGTCCACGTAGGTCTCGACGCCCTGCCAAAGAAAGGTCGTGACGTATTTTTCCGCCTCGTGAAGCTCCAGACGGTGGTTTAGCACGACGAGATCGGGGCAGTACTTCCGGCATTCCCGGAGAAGCGCGGCATAGACCGGCGCCTTCTCTGCCCGGAGTCCGCCGCACGCGCTGTCGATCTTGAAGAGCCCGAAATGATACTTCCGGCAGAGATCGAGGAGAAAATCAAAGCGTTTCTTCTCCTCCTCCGGCGTGTCCCCGAAGCCGTCCGGACCGCACCAGAGTCCCATGCGGATGCCGAGCTCCTCCGCGCGCTTCACGACCGGGCCGAAGCCATTCGGATACTGCGCATGGAATTTCGCGCTGTCGGGATCGCCGTACCCGCTGCTCGGACCGTCGAAGTTCCCGGCGTCCCAGAGATAGATTTTGATCTCCATCCCGTAGGTCCTCTTCAGCCAGTCGAAGAAGTCCAGATTGATCATCGTCTGACGCTCGGTGGAGCCTTCCCAGGTGTTGTTGATCCAAGAGAAATATTGGGGGATCGAGGGGGTTCGCCGGTCCGCACCGCGCTCGGGGGTCTCGGATGCCTCTGCCGGTGTCTGAAGGATCTCCTCGGAGGCGTGGTCGTTCATACGCATCATCATTACCTCGTCTGTCACGCGGACTACGCCGCGGTTTTTGCCGTGACCGGGAGGGCAGCGCCGTATCGCCCGCCCGGCCTCGCGCCTTGCTGTGAAAATTATAACATAGATTCAAAAACAATGTCAAGGAAATCCTGCCGCCGAGCGGGAAGAAATTCACATAATCGCGGTTTTGGAGAAAGGGACGCGTCGATCTCCGGGGGCGTGATCCCGTCAGATCCGCTGATTTGGTCCAATTGTAAAAAAAACCAAAAAGTATTGCAATAATGGAAAAAATCCTGTATAATTGATGCGATGCCGGATCCGGCGAACTCGTTTGAAGCATGGTCCCCGCGCTGAAAACCTGTTCTGCGGATCAACGGCACAAATTATTCATGGAAAGGAACCAACAACATGAAAAAAGGGTTCTCCTTCTTAGTCTTGACAGCTTTGTTGCTATCGCTCATCATCATTCCGGTTTCTGCGGCAGACGACGACACGCCGGAAGGCATCGCCGTTCAGGGCACGCCCACGATTGACGGAACGATCGAAGCGGCATGGGACAGCGTTCCCTCTTATCCGATCAACCGTCTGAAGGATGGTCGGGATACCGGAATCACCTCCCAGTTCCGTACTATGTGGCAGCCGGGAGCCCTGTATGTCCTCATTGAGGTCAACGACTCCGACCACAGCTTCAGCGGCGGTCCTTCCGTCGGGGACGGGATGGAAGTGTATTTCGATCTCAACAACCTGAAATCTATTGGTTTCGAGGACGATTTTCAGGCCTATTTCGCCATGTGTGCGGACGACGAGACCTACCTCACCTACGACGGATCCCCTATGGGTTCGGTCAATCTGCAGGATGCCGCGACCGTTGCTATGTCGACCTCCGATACGGGTTATATCTACGAAGCGCAGATCCTGATGGAGCCCATGGAGACCGAACTGAAGGCCGGTCAGGTGATCGGATTTGACATTCAGGTCAACGACCAGGTATCCGGCGAAACGGAACGGTCCGGCGCTTATGGATGGAGCGACGACGCCAACAACGCATGGCAGGGGACGATGCTCTACGGCAACCTCACGCTGCAGGGCGGCGACGGCACTGCTCCCGCTCCCGCTGCCTCCGACGCGTCGTATGTGACGGACGGCCTTGTCGCGTGGTACGACGGCGCGAACAACCAGAACGGTTCGCAGGACAAGAACGCGACTGTCTGGAAGGACGCTTCCGGCAACGGTCACGATTTTGAAGTGGACATCTCCACCGACAACAACTACTGGACCGACAAGTCCTTCCACATCGACTCCACCCGGAACTACTTCCCCGACGAGCTCCTCGATGTGGTGAACGGCGATACCTACACGGTCGAATTTGCCGCTGGCGAGCTGGAATTCCCGGCGACGGACTGGGTCTCCCTCATCATCTCCGACAACGACCACTTCTCCCTCTTCATCCGCGTTTCCAACGACAACCTCGAGTATAAGTACAACGATGCGAACAAAGACAGACCGATGGCGGAAGACGGCGCTGAGCTCGTGAACGACTCCACGGTCGCGGTCGTGTTCGATATCAACTCGCAGGACTGCTGGATGTATGTCGACGGCGTTCTGGTCTCCGAGAACGTCCCGGTTGAAACCAACATCGCCGATACCCTCTTCCTCGGTCACGAGAGCGAGCAGCGCAACTGGCTGGGCGACGTGTACGCGATCCGTTTCTACAACCGCGCGCTGTCTCCCGAGGAGATCGCGCAGAACGCGGCGGCTGACAACGCGAAGTACCGCGGCGGCGCACCTCTGCCCACTGCCACTGTGACGGAGAAGCCCGCCGAGGAATCCCGCGGCTTCAAGAAGCTGACGGACGCGGCGGCTGCGGTCGGCATGACCCCGATCACCGGCTATGAATGGGAAGACGGCACAAACGGCTTCGGCGGCGAAGGCTCCGATAACCTCTGGGACGGCGACGTCGGCACGAAGTTCTGCACGAACGAATTCCCGGCGGAATCCGAAGCGTCCCTCGACGCCACCTACAAGGTAACCGGCTTCGCGATGGCGACGGCGAACGACAACGCGGAATACAACGGCAGATCCCCGAACGCGTGGACGATCTCCGTTTCCGCGGACGGCGAGAACTGGACCGAGCTGGCCTCCGGCGACGACACCTTCTTTGAAGAGAAGAACCAGACGTACTACAACGGCGAAGGCACTGCCGAAAACGTTGCGTTCGTCCGCTTCGAAGCGGAAGGCACCGCCTCCGGTACGTTCCAGGTGTCCGAGCTGACCCTGTACGGTGAGAAGACCGGCGAGAAGCCCGCAAAGCCCGAACCGGAACCTGCTCCCGAACCGGAGCCCGAACCGGAGCCGGAACCCGAACCGGAACCCGCGGAAGAACCGACGAGCGAAGAACCCGCTGCGGAACCCGCTTCCACGCCGGCTGCGACGGATACGCCCGCTGAGACTGCGAAGTCCGGCTGCGGCTCGTTCCTCGGCGGCTCCCTGATCGTCCTCGTGACGGTCCTCGGCTCCGCGTGGATCGCGAAGAGAAGATAAATCGCAAGCCTTCACTCTGACAATCTCATACACACACCGCCCGGATCGTCCGCAATGGAAGATCCGGGCGGTTCTGCTTGCATTTCAGAGCGCCCTGGGTGCAGCGGACAGATAATTTTTCTTATCATTATTCATCGATATTTCCAAAATAGAGGTTGCAAATCCGGAAAATTTGTGCTATACTATGAAATATACAAGGGTATGGATTCTTCCGCCGGCGAGAACAAGACGGGATCCGCCCCCCAGAATAGAGAAAAGAGGATCATTTCCATGAAAAACGGATTGAACCGAATGCTGGCAATTCTGCTCTGCCTCTGCATGACGCTGCCGCTCGCCCTCACGGGATGCTCGCAGGGAACCGAAAACGCGGCGGACAGCACGGAGGGAGACGCCGGAGCCGCTTCTTCCGCAGGCGACACGCAGGTGACAACGCCCGTCGAGGAAGAAGAGGAATACGTCGACCACCGCTTCGACGACTATAACTATGACGGACGCGCCTTCCGCATCCAGTCCTCCGCCGATTCGACCGACGCCACCAACGCCAACGAGTTCATCGAGGGCTCCGGCATGCTCAACGGCGAGATCGTGAACGACGCCGTCTTCGAGCGCAACGCCAAGGTCGAGGAGCTGCTCAACATCAAGCTCGAATTCACCGAGGCAAACTACACCTACTCCAACGCCGAGTCCTCGATCCGCACGCTCATCATGGCGGGCGACGACCTGTACGACCTCATCATCAACGACGACCGCTCGCTGATCTCCCTCTCCGACGAGAACATCTTCTACAACCTTGCCAGGCACGACGAAAACTTCGACTACAATCAGCCGTACTGGTACACGGACACCATGGAGGACCTCGTCCTCGTGCCGGGTCATTCCTACGTCATGGCGGGAGACTTTTTCCTCGACTGTCTCGCCTCCGCGCACTGCCTGTTCTACAACAAGCAGCTATGCGACGACGCCTACGGCGATCCGGAATACCTCGACAACATTGTCCTCGAGGGCGGCTGGACCTACGAGAAGATGACCCAGACTCTGAACGAGAACTACGTGGACCTCAACGGCGACGGCGTGCGTCAGGAGGGCGACCAGTTCGGCATGTACGCCCACGATTATTGGGGCTGCCTGATCGCGTTCGTCGGTTCCGCCGGGATCGACTTCATCGACCGCAGCGGCGACGAGCCCGTGATCTCCTTCAACAACGACCGCTCCGTAGCGTACGCGGAAGCTCTCAACAAGCTCTACCGCTGCAACGGCAACTTCGTCGGCATCAAGGAGAGCGCCGACATGAACATGGGCCTGCGCAACCTCTTCGGCAACAAGCTCTCCCTCATTTGCCTGTACCAGCGTCTGAACGACCTCTCGAAGATGCGCGAGTTCGAGTTTGACGTCGGCCCGATCCCCTATCCGAAGCTCTACGAGAGCGACAAGTACTACACGTCGATCCACGATACCACCGAAATGGGCGCGATCCCGGTCACGTCCCCGGACATCGATTTCGACACGGTCTGCATCGAGGTGCTGAACCGCGAGACCTCGAAGAGCGTCATTCCGGTTTACTACGATCAGGCCCTGAAGGTCAAGTACTCCGCCGACACCAAAGTGTCGCAGATGATCGACCTGATCCACGACAACTTCGGTTCCTCCTTCGTGCTCTGCTACAACAACGCGCTCGGAGACTCCATGATCCAGATGTTCACGGATCTCGTCTCCGCCGACTCCACCGACTTCGCCTCCGCCTATAAGCGGAAGGAAAAGATCCTCAAAAAGACCTGCGAAAAGATGGTCAACAGCATCCTCGCAAACGACGAAGGATAAGGGCAGACCTGTCCGTAATCCAATCGAGCCGCCGGTACAATATCGGCGGCTTTTGTTTTGTCCCCTCCCCGCATCCGCATTCTTTCCCGATATCCTTGACATTTATCCGTCCGGTATGGTACAATACGGTGACAGAAATATGCACATCCCCGAAAGGTTTTTGACAGCATGACTCAGAAGAACTACCGGCGGACCAAGACCGCGTGCTATTTCGGATTTATCACGCAGGCCATCTCCGCCAATTTCACGCCGCTCCTTTTTCTCACGTTTTACCGGGCGTACGGCATATCCTACGCGGACCTCGCGCTCATTCCGCTCGTCTTCTTCCTGACGCAGCTTGTTGTCGATTTCCTCAGCGCGAAGTTCGTCGACAGGATCGGCTACCGAACGAGCATTATCCTCGCGCAGGTGACCTCCGGCGGCGGCCTGCTCATGCTCGCCTTCCTCCCGGATCTGTGTCCCCGCCCCTTCATCGGGATCCTGATCTGCGTGATGATCTACGCCGTCGGGAGCGGGCTGATCGAGGTCCTCTGCAGTCCCATTATCGAGGCGTGCCCGTTTGAGAACAAAGCCTCCATGATGAGCCTCCTGCACTCGTTTTACAGCTGGGGGGCGGTGGGAACGGTCCTCGGCTCCACGCTCTTCTTCGCGATTTTCGGAACGGAGCACTGGCGCATCCTCGCCTGCCTGTGGTCGGTTATCCCGCTTTACAACATTTTCAATTTCGCGACCTGTCCCATCGAACCCATCGTGAACGACGGCGACGGCATGACGATCTCCCAGCTCATGAAGACCAAGGTCTTCTGGATGTTCATCGTGCTGATGGTGTGCTCCGGCGCGTCCGAGCTGTCCATGGCGCAGTGGGCTTCCGCGTTCGCCGAATCCTCTCTGGGCGTGTCCAAAACGGTGGGCGATCTGCTCGGTCCCTGCGGTTTTGCCGTCTTCATGGGTCTGAGCCGCGTCTGGTACGGAAAGTACGGCGAGAAGGTGAATCTGTCCGGCTTTATGATCGCCTCCGGCATCCTCTGCCTCATCAGCTACCTGCTGGCGGCGCTCTCCGTCTGGCCCGTCATGGGGCTTATCGGCTGCATGCTCTGCGGCTTTTCCGTGGGGATCATGTGGCCGGGCTCCCTCAGCATCTCCTCCGCGCGGCTGCCGAAGGGAGGGACCGCCCTGTTCGCGCTTCTGGCGCTCGGCGGAGACCTCGGCGCCGCGATCGGACCGTCCGTCGTCGGGAACATTTCCCATGTCATGGGGGAGAACATTCAGGCGGGGATCCTCGCCGGGGTGTGCTTCCCGATCCTGCTCGCCGTGAACGTATTCATGCTGCGGAAGGATTGACGGAATAACCGCTGTCATCACACCGGATCAATCAACGGGAGGTTTATTATGCTTTACCGGAATCCCCTTCAGTTCGGCTCCGACCCGTTTGCCATGCTCGCGCAGGACGGGTACTACTACATCCTCTGCTCCGGCTGGCGGCTCTATCGTTCACCGGACCTCGTCCATTACGAGGACCTCGGCGCGGCCTATACGCCGGGGGAGGATGACTGGTTCTATGGAGGAGCCAGCGCGCCAGAGCTCTATTACTTCCACGGGAAGTACTGGATCTTCCATACCACCGAGGCGAAGGACAATCCCTATGACGAGGCCGAGAACCGCAAGATCGGCGTGCTCGTCGCGGATAAGCCGGAGGGACCATATCACGATCCGCTCGGACGTCCGCTCTACGATCCCGACTACTGCCCGATCGACATCAACGTCTACGAGGAGCACGGGCGCTTCTGGCTCTACTGGGCGCACAGCTGCTATCACCATCCCGTCGGGCGGGACGACATCGAGGAGAGCTGGATCTACGGCGCGGAAATGAAGCCCGATTTCACCGGACTCCTCGGCGAGCCGCAGCTGATGATCCGCCCCGTGCAGGCGTGGGAAGGACACACCCTGCCTCTGCACAAGCGGAGATGGAACGAAGGCCCGTTCGTCATGAAGCACGGCAATACCTACTACATGATGTTCTCCGCCAACACCTTCGAGGACTACGGCGTGGGCTACGCGACGGCGGACTGTCCCATGGGACCGTGGGTCAAGGCGGAAGAGAACCCGATCCTCGCGGAGGTACCCGAGGCCGGGATCTGGGCGCCGGGACACAACAGCATCGTCGCGTCGAAGGACGGGGAAGAGCTCTTCATGGTGTACCACATGATCACCGACACGCCCTTCACCAACAGCACGGCGGAGAGACCGTGGAAAGAGCGGACCGCGGGTGAGCTTCCCGCCGACGGCTATGCCCTCCAGCATTGGCCGGGCTACGCGCCGGAGTACATGAACCTCATCCCGCCGAAGGACAAGGCCCGCAAGATCGCCATCGACCGCATCCGCTTCACGGAGGACGGACGGCTCGAGCTC
>CACZSA010000106.1 GCA_902783705.1 uncultured Ruminococcus sp. | reverse complement strand
GGGGAGGAGGCCGAGAGGGTGTCGGTCCCCGCGACGGGCAGATCGCCGTCCGTGCTCACGTCCGCGAGCGGGTCGGCGGCACTCAGGGGGGACTGTTCCTCGACGGCGGACTGCGCGAGGCGCGCTTCCTCGGCGGCCTGGGCCTTCTGCATCGAGTTCACGGTCACGTGGAAGAGCGCGCCGGATCCCACGGCAAAGGCCGCGAAGATCGCCGCGTTCCGCAGCTTCTTATTCAACATCGATCACAACCTCCGAATCTCCTTCGCGGTAGGTGTAGACGGTGAAGCCGTCGTAGTACAGGTTTCCGTCGTCGCCGCTTCCCATGCAGCTCGGCGCGTAGTCGCGGTCGACCGGCTCGCCGATCTCGGCGATGAGGTCCTCGACGGGGGCGTCGATGTAGCCCTTCGCGATCGAGAGCTTTTCCTCGGCGGTGAGGAAGACGTCGGTCTGCTCGTCCCCGATCTGCATGGGGGCCTGTTCCGCCGCGGGGGTGAGGGCGGGGGTGTTCGAGAGGTCCTCCGGCTCTCCGGAGCAGGCGGAAGCGGTGAGAAGAAGGGCTGCGGCAAGGGTGAGGAGCGCCGCGATCCCGGATTTTTTCATGGCTCTGATCTCTTTTCTGAGTAGGTATAATTTGACTTCTATATTATACTGAAAGATTGTGTCCATCCCCGTTGGCTTTTGTGAACAAAAGGGAAATCTTCGACGCGCAGAGCCGTCCGGCGACAAAAAAAGCCCGCCGGGGACGGGTTGGATGCGTCCTGCGGCGGGCACGGGGTCATGCGTCGGGGTCTGCGTCGTTCGCGTCTTCCCGCTCTCCGTCCTCCCCGCGCTTGAGGTAGCCGCGGATACGGGAGATGGAGACGGGCGTCATCCCGAGGAAGGAGGCGATATGCTTGTGCCGCACGGCGGAGATCATGCCGGGATAGCGCTCGAGGAACCACTGATACCGCGCGGAGGCGTCGAGGGTCATGAGGATCGTCTTGTGCTCCCAGAGCGTGCGGTACATGCCGCGCATGTGCTCGAGGTAGATGCGCGCGAAATCCTCATCGGAGGCACAGAGCACGCGGATCTCTTCGACCGGGATGCGGAGAAGGCGGGCGTTCGAGAGGGCGGTGACCGTCTCGGCGATGTCGTCCGCCGTCATGTGCGGGACCGTCGAGACGACCTGCCACGGCTTCCAGATGAAGCTGTCCGTGATGTCGTTGCCGAGCGGATCGAGGAGCCAGATGCGGAGGATGCCCTCGAGAAGGATATAGAGATAATCGCCGTCCCCTGCGCGGGGAAGGTCCTGATTTCTGGAAAGCGCGATCTCCTGGGACATTGCGCGGATGCGCTCGTGAAGCAGACGCCGTATTTCGTCTGTCTGCGCAGAGGATGCCGGGGCTGTCGGAGCGTTCACTGTATGTCTCTCCCTCTTGTGAACAATTTCATTGCCTTTATTTTACCATAAACACAGGGGGATTGCATTCTCATAGGAAAAGAGCGGGACCAATCGGAATCGCCGGAATCCATTTTTTGGAAAAAAGCAGCGCGTCAGTGTTCAAGGTTCTTGACGGGTACGGTCACGTCGACGCCGTGGAAGCCCTCGCCGAGGATCTCGCTCGCGGGGGTGAGCACGACGAAGGCGTCCGGAGCCAGCTCGCGCAGAAGGTCCTTCATCTCGTAGACCTGCCCGGGCGAGACGACGGCGAGGAGGAGGTTGCGCTCCTCACGGCGGTACATCCCGCGCGCGGGGACGAGGGTGACGCCCCGGTCGAGCCGCTCGCAGATGGCGTCCGCGAGGGTCCCGGCGTCGACGTCCGTGATGATCTGGAACATATAGGCTTTATTGAAGCCGTTGATGCAGGCGTCGGTCACCCAGGAGCAGACGGCGATGGAGAGGGCGGCGTAGATACCGGTCTCGAGGTCGCCGAAGGTGAAGACGGAGAGGAGGATGACGGCGGCGTCGATGAGCATGACGAAGGTGCCGAGGGTGAGGACGCGGAATTTCGTGATGAGGAGGCGTCCGAGGAGGTCGGTGCCGCTCCCGGAGACGCGCCCGCGCACGAGGACCGCCGCGCCGAGGCCGTAGAGTCCCCCGCCGCAGAGGGAGGCGAGGATCATGTTGTGCGTGAGGGTCGGCAGGGGCGCGAGGAGGTCGGTGAAGAAGGAGAAGGCGGCGGTGGAGGCCAGCGCGGAGACGGTGTACCGCCATCCCTGCACGAAGAAGGACCAGACGAGGACGGGGACGCTGACGACGAAGACGACGGTCCCGACGCTGACGGGGAGATAATGGGAGACGACGAGGCCGAGGCCGCCGAATCCGCCCGCCGCGATGTCGTTCCCGGCGAAGAAGAGGTCGAAGCCGAGCGCGACGAGGAGATTGCCGACGAGCAGGTGCCCGTACTCCCGCAGAACGGTGAAGATCCGCTGTTTTCGGTTACGGATGAACGCAGACATAGAAGATACTCCGGTGGTAAAGGGGATTTGGATATACATAGGAATGAAACGTATATGCACACCCTCTTATGATAGCACAAAACAAAGAAAAAATCAAGGGGAAACTTGCGCGCTTACGCTTGCGGATTTGGGATCTTGCAGATCCATCGCTTTTTTGTCCTTCCGGACGGGACCTAAGAGGACCCTCGGACCGGGTCCTCTTAGGAATCTCCAGGCCCCAGAGGACGAGGAAAGGATTCCTCGCCTCTGGACTCCACTCCTTCTGCAGCGTGCGTACCTCGGCGATTTTGTACCTTTACTCAATGGGGCTTGGTCCAACGGCGGATGGAACAAGTTCCATCTCGCCTATCGTATGTTGATTTACAAGGGGGCTGTACCCGGATGAGCGGCACTTTCTATTTCGTGGCTCGCGCAACGCCGAGTGTGCAGTTTGCGCGTGTCAGACCTTTTGACTTCGTCAAGATGAAGGTGCCGTGCGCAAGTGTTAGAGCTGGATCGAACACATACCCCCTGCACCTTCATTGAGTAGAGGACTAACACGGAATAACTGCATCTTCGGCGTTGAGCGTATCACGATACTTTCAGCTTGACTATCATGGTGAGGCCCCCTGTAATCCAGCTATGACACACGCTTAGCCCCCATTGGACAACGCTTCCGAGTGATACATGAGGTTAAACCTGAGGGGGTTAAGGTGGAGTCCAGAGGC
>CACZSA010000105.1 GCA_902783705.1 uncultured Ruminococcus sp. | reverse complement strand
GCATCTGATCGTTCCACGCGAAATCGACCGCCGCGTCGGTGCGCACCTTCGGCTCGCCGAGGAATCCGGCGTTCTCGTAGTATTCGCCGCGTAGGCCCTCCCCGCCGTCCGGGGTTTTGAGGTGCTTGGAATCGATTGTCCGGTAGGTCTGCCCGTCCGGACGCCACTTCCACGGCACGAATCCGACCGCCGCGCCGTATTCCGCCGTCATCCCGTCCTTCGCCGACACGGGCGGGTTGAGCGGATTGCCGCTGTAATCGCCGAACTGGCAGAGCCCCGCGTTGTTCCCGACGAGCGCGACGGTCTTCTCCCGTCCGATCGGCAGGACGCCGTCGTTTTTCAGGAGCACGATCGATTCGAGTGCGGATTTCAGGGCCAGCGCGCGGTGCTTCTCGCATCCGACGACGGAGAGCGGGATCTTCGAGAACGGCACGTCCTCCTCAGGGTCGAACTGACCGAGACGGAACCGGGCGAGGAGCACCCGCCGGCACGCCTCGTCGATGCGCGCTTCGCTCGTCTTCCCTTTTTCGACCTGCCCGGCAAGGAATTCCTTGTACATGTGCTCGTACGCCGAGTAGCCCCCGCATTCGAGGTCGACCCCAGCGTTCATCGCGGCGGAGGCGGCGTCGGCGGGATCGGCGTACCGCTTGTGCGCGTCCCACAGTCTCGCCACGCCTGAGCAGTCCGAGACCACGTAGCCGTCGAATCCCCATTCGCCCCGGAGAATGTCCGTGAGCAGGCGGCGATTCTCGTGGCAGGGCATGCCGTTGATCGCGTTGTAAGCCGCCATGACCGCCGCCGGATGCCCTTCCTGCACGGCGATCCGGAACGGCTCGAGGTGGTATTCGCGGAAGGTCTTCTCGCTCATCTTCGCGTTGCACTCAAAGCGGTTGTGCTCCTCGTTGTTCGCCGTGAAGTGCTTCGGCGTCGAGACGGCCTTGAGGTATTTCGGATCGTGTCCCTGCAGTCCGCGCACGAACGCCGCTCCGGTCTCCCCGGCGAGGTACGGATCCTCCCCGTAGGTCTCGCCCGTCCTGCCCCACCGCGGGTCGCGGCAGAGGTTGAGGTCCGGGGACCAGAAGGTGAGGAGCCCGCAGTACCGCCCGCCGAAGGGCAGATCCCGCGCGGCAATTTCCGCCCCGTGGTGATGCATGGCGCGGGATTCGTCGGAGATTGCGTCGGTGATCTCCTCCATAAGATCCGGATCGAACATCGCCCCGAACGCGATGGCCTGCGGAAAGACGGTGTACTTCCCGGGCCGCACCACGCCGTGCAGGGCTTCGTTTCCGTGGTAATACTTCGGGATCCCCAGCCGCTCGTTCGCCTCGGAGGTCTCGATGAGGACGTTCAGCTTCTCCTCGAGCGTCATCCGACCGAGCAGATCCTCCGCCCGCTCCTCAAAGGTCTTCGTCGTGTCCCGATACAGCTCCATTCCTCATTTCCTCCCGATAATCCGCACCGCTGCGGGGTGCTTCCAGTCCGGTTTGCCGGTAACCGTCTCGCGGAGCATTCCGTCCTCATCCCGGTACGCGTATTTCACGGCGGTGTAGTCTCCCTTTTCGTAGGCGTAATCGAGGCCGCCGTCGTCGTAGAGCGTGAATTCTCCGTCCGCGCCCGCGTAGACACGGAGTTCGTACGGCTTGCCGGTGAGCTCCGCGGTCGACTGCACGGGAGGCGCCACGGGAAGGATCGATCCGGCCTTCACAAAGAGCGGGATCTTGTCGATCGTCACGGGGAAGGTCCAGTAGCCGCCGCCCTCATAGTATTCCTCGGTTTCATAATCATACCAGCCGCCGCGGGGGAGGTAGACCGTGATCTCCTCCGCGCCTGGATCGGTGACGGGGCAGACGAGGAGGGATTTTCCGTAGAGATATTCGCCCGACGCCTTCGCCGCCTCGCGGTCATACGGATAAGCCAGCGCGAGCGGCGTCACGGGCATGGTGCCGTCGAAGGTCACCGCCGCGTGCGTCGAATAGAGGTACGGCAGGAGCGCGTAGCGGAGGTGGATCGCACGCTCGATCGCGTCACGGTACGCCGTTCCCCGCTCGCCGAAGCGCCAGACCTCGCGCGGGGTGTTCGTCCCGTGGGAGCGCATCATCGGCGTGAACGCGGCAAACTGGAGCCAGCGCGTATAGAGCTCGCGGTAGCCCTCGTCCTCGCATCCGCGGGGATAATCGCCGTCGCGGAACCACTCGTATCCGCCCGAGGCGAAGAAGGAGCCGATGTCGGAGTTCCAGTAGGCCTCGCCCGTCGCGACGTAGTTCTGCATGATCCGGACCTGCCGCCGGAGGGTCTCCCAGTTTGCCGAGCAGTCGCCGGACCATACGACCGTCCCGTAGCGGTGCTGTCCCGCATACCCGGACCGGGTCAGGTTCACGACGCGCTTGTCCGAGCATGCTCGCTGATTCTCGTACATGCCCATCGAATGATGGAGCGAATACACGTTCAGGACGCCGTCGTCGAGGTATTTTTTGAATTCGCCGACGGATTTCGCCATTCTCTCGGGCAGGGGCGCGCGCTCACGGCCTCCCCACACGGCGTCGTAGGGCTCGGAGGAATCGCACCACCAGCCGTCGACGCCGTACTGAAACAGCCCTTCATACGCCTGCTTCCAGTACATCGCCCGGGCAGCCGGATCGTAGGCGTTGACCATCGAGCCGTCGCCGAGCAGGTATCCCGCCTCGCGCAGCTCGACCCGGTCCTCGCTCTCGCCGGAGAGGTTCGGCCAGATCGAGACCATCAGCCGCAGATCCATCCCGTGCAGCGCGTCGGTCATCGCCTTCGGATCGGGATAGCGCTCCTTGTTGAAGTGCTTGTTGCCCCACATGCCGTCGTCCCAGTAGAGCCAGTCCTGCACGATCACGTCGAT
>CACZSA010000104.1 GCA_902783705.1 uncultured Ruminococcus sp. | reverse complement strand
AATGAGAAGATCACGGTCATGGGCGCGCTGGCCCTGTCGCTCGGGATCGCCCTGCAGAACTTCCCGGAAGGCGCGATCGTGTCAATGCCGCTCTGCGCGGAGGGGATGCCGAAGGGGAAAACCTTCCTCATGGGTGTGCTGTCCGGGATCGTGGAACCGATCGGGGCGGTCGTGACGATCCTCGCAGCGGGCGTGCTGCTGCCCGTTCTGCCGTATCTCTTGAGCTTTGCGGCAGGCGCGATGATCTACGTCGTGATCGAGGAGCTCGTTCCGGAGATGTCGGAGGGAGAGCATTCGAACATCGGAACGGTGTGCTTCGCCGTCGGGTTTGTGATGATGCTTGCGCTCGACGTCGCGCTCGGATGAAGAATCGCACGCCCGGCAATGGAAAATACCGCGCGGCATACGAATAAAACGCCTCCGGCGCGCGCATACTGATCACAGTACGCACCGGAGGTATTTTTCTATGGAATGGATCCTGTTTTTCGCCGGGATGCTCGTGGGCGGGCTCGTCGGCGTGTTTCTCATGTGCCTCTGCGTCCTCGCCGGGGAGGAATCCCGCCGGGAGGAGCGGAGAGAGCTTTATGAACACCAAAAAGGCGCGGTGAAATGATCCCGCGCTGTTTTTGTTTCATCTTCCCGCCATTGGGGTAAGGTCTGCGGCGGTATTCTGCGCGCGGATGCTGAGCTCGGCGGCGCGGAAGGCGTGCTCCTGCGTCATGGCGCGCTCGGTGCGCTCGAGGCAGTCGAGGATGAGGTCGCGGAAGAACGGGAATCCCGTCGTGCCCGCCGCGCTTACATACTGCTCGCCGTCCCCGTTCACGAGGAAGAGGTGATTCCCGCCCGGGCGGTCCGCGGCGACGTTGATGAATTTGCGCAGCTCGATATACCCCTTTGTCCCGAGGATGAGCGTACGCCCGTCCCCCCATGTCCGGAGACCGTCCGGCGTGAACCAGTCGACGCGGAAATAGTTCGTCGATCCGCCCTTTCCCGTGAGTGCGCAGTCGCCGAAGTCGTCGAATTCCGGCGCGTCCGGGTGTGCATAGTTCGCGACCCGCGAGGAGGTGACTTCCGCGTCCTCCTCCCGCGCATAATACAGGTACTGTTCGATCTGATGGCTCCCGATGTCGCAGAGGATCCCGCCTGAGGGCTCGCGCCGCCAGAACCAGTCCGGTCTCCCCTCGCGCGGTCCGACGCGGTACGGTCCGAAGCCCGTGACGCTCAGGACCCGCCCGATGAGGCCGTCCTCGATCATGTACCCCGCCAGAACCGCGCACTCGACGTGGAGCCGCTCGGAATAATAGACCATGTACTTCCGTCCCGTCCGGCGGACCGCTTCGCGCGCGGCGGCAAGCTGACCGAGCGTCGTCATCGGGGCCTTGTCGGTGAAATAATCCTTCCCCGCGTCCATCACGCGCAGGCCGAAGGCGCACCGCTCGTTCGTCACCGCCGCTCCCGCGACAAGACGGACGTCCCGGTCTTCGAGGATCTCCTCCTCGCACCGCGCTTCGACGGTCCCCGGAAACGCGCGCAGAAAGTCTGCCCGCTTCTTCGGATCCGGATCCCAGACCGATTTCAGCGTTCCGCCCGCCTCGATGAGGGCCCGCGTCATGCCGTAGATGTGTCCGTGGTCGAGGTGCGCGGCGGAGAAGACAAACTCCCCTGCGCGGCAGGCCTTCTCCGGCATCTCCCCCCGCGTGAATTCCCGTCCGTCCTTTGTGAGCATACTATCCTCCCGGTGGTTCCGATATTTAAGCAGTTTGGCACAAGTGGTTTTCTCTATTGTGACTCCGGCGCGGTAATATCGGAATTCATCGGATCTGCCCGTTCCCGCGGATGATATACTTGTAGGTCGTCAGCTCCTCGAGTCCCATCGGACCGCGGGCGTGGAGCTTCTGCGTCGAGATGCCCATTTCGCATCCGAGGCCGAATTCCCCGCCGTCAGTGAAGCGGGTCGAGGCGTTGACGTACACAGCGGCGGAATCGACCGCGCGGGTGAAGAACGCCGCGTTTGCCTCATTCTGCGTCAGGATTGCCTCGCTGTGGCCCGTGGAGTGTGCGGCGATGTGCGAGACCGCCTCCCGCACGTCCTCCACCACCCCCACGGCGAGGATATAATCGAGAAATTCCGTGTCGAAATCCCCCTCTCCGGCGAGTGTTCCCGGGATGATCCGGGCGGCCTCCTCGTCGAGGCGGAATTCCACTGGGACAAGCCCCTTCGCCGCGCGGTCCTCCGTCAGCCGCCTGCAGAGGAGCGGCAGGAATTCCCCGGCGATCGCCCGGTGCACGAGGAGGACTTCCTCGGCGTTGCATACGGACGGGCGGCTCGTCTTCGCGTTTTCGATCACGTCGAGGGCCATCGGGATCTCCGCGTCCCGGTCGACGTAGATATGGCAGATGCCCGTTCCCGTCTGGATGCACGGGACCTTCGCATGCTCGACGCACGCGCGGATCAGCCCGGCTCCACCCCGCGGGATCAGCAGATCGATCAGCCCCTCGGCCTCCATCATCTCGACGGAGCTCTGCCGGTTCGTGTCCTCGACAAATCCGCAGATCTCGGGCGGGAGTCCGGCGTCCTCGAGTCCTCGGCGGATGGCGGTCACGATCGCCGCGTTTGAACGGAAGGCCTCCCGTCCGCCGCGGAGCACGACCGCATTCCCGGATTTGAAGGCCAGCGCCGCCGCGTCGGAGGTGACGTTCGGACGGCTTTCATAGATGATCCCGATCACGCCCATCGGGACGGCGGTCTTCTCGATCACGAGACCGTTCGGGCGCACAGTTTTCGAGAGGATCCGTCCGACGGGATCGGGCAGAGAGGCTGCCTCGCGCACACCCGCCGCCATGCCCTCGATTCGCTTCGGATTCAGGGCGAGCCGGTCGGTCATCACGGGTCCGAGGCGTTCGCGGTTTTCGGCGACGTCCAGCGCGTTTGCCGCGAGGATCTCGTCCGATCCGGCAATCAGACGGTCGGCGACGGCCCGGAGCGCGCGGTTCTTCGTCTCCGTATCGGCCCATGCGACGGCGGATGACGCGGCCTTCGCCTCCCGCATGACGGTCAACGTTTCCTTCATTCTGTTTCCCTCTCCTTCTCCGCGATGAAGCGGGTCCCGACGGAGCGTCCTTCGAGCACGTCGTAGAGCGTCTCGGGATGCGCGCCGTTCACGATCATCATGTCCACGCCGTCCGCCATACAGATCCCTGCGGCGGAGAGCTTGGTCGCCATGCCGCCCGTGCCGAGGGAGGAGCCGCGCCCCCCGCCCATCGCGAGGATCTCCGGCGTCAGCTCGCGCACCTCGGCGATCAGGCGGGCGTCCGGATCGGTGCGCGGATCGGCGGTATAGAGGCCGTCGATATCCGAGAGGACGATCAAAAGATCCGCCCGGACGCTCACCGCCACGAGCGCGCCGAGGGTGTCGTTGTCCCCGACGGCTACCTCCTCCGTCGCCACCGTGTCGTTTTCGTTGACGACGGGGATCGTACCGAGCTCGAGAAGCCGCAGGATCGTATGGATGAAGTTGCGGTGGCGTCCCTCGTCCCGCAGATCCTCCCCGGTCAGCAGGATCTGGGCGACGACGTGGTGGTACTCGGAGAAGAGCTTGTCGTAGACGTACATCAGCTCGCACTGACCGACGGCGGCCATCGCCTGCTTGGTCGGCATGTCCTTCGGGCGTTCGGGAAGATTGAGCTTTCCGACGCCCATTCCGATCGCGCCGGAGGAAATCAGGACGACCTCGTGGCCCGCGTTCTTGATGTCGGCGAGGACCTTGCACAGGGTCTCGACCCGCCGGATATGGATCCGCCCCGTCGCGTGGGTCAGGGTGGAGGTGCCGATCTTGACGGCGATTCTCATGGTTTTCGCTCCTCTCCGGGCGTGAATTCCGGTTATCTCTTCCGGTTCAGGTATTTGTCAAGGTCATCCTTGATCTTGTCGGGGATCTCGCGCTTGACGGGGCACACGACGGCGTCCGCCATGAAGAGCGTGAAGTCGGCGATGAAGTCCCCGTCCTCGCGGAGCTGTTCGTCGGAGAGCAGGTCCATCGTGTCGTAGCGGCAATGGATGTTCCCCTGCCCGCCCGGCGTTCCGCGCGCGAAGGAAAGAGCCGGCACGCCGTGATCCGCGAAAGGCGTGGAATCGCTGGAATAGACGCCCGTGTACGCGTTGACGCTCCAGCCGCGCGCGCCCGCGAAGTATTTGATGAAGCCAACCATCGTCTCCTCCGCGCTGACGCAGGCGACAAAGCGGCCCATCGGCACGCCGATCATGTCGACGTTGACGTTGAGGACGACGTTTTTGAGCTCTTCGTCGTGCGCCGCGGTATAGGCCTTCGAGCCGAGAAGTCCGCGCTCCTCGCTCCCGCAGAAGACGAAGCGCAGGCCGTAGTGATGCGGCGTGCCGCTCCTCAGCTTGTCCATCGTTTCCAGCAGGCCGATGCAGCCGGACATGTTGTCGTACGCGCCGCGGGAGAGCGGGACGGTGTCGTAGTGGGCGGAGAGGACGATCCATTCGTCCGAGGTCCCGGGAATCTCGGCGACGACGTTGCGGCTCTCGCCCTCGTATTCGTCCTCCTCGACGGTGATCTTCGCGGTCTTCGCGCGGGACAGGACGATCTTCTGCGCGTCCTTCGCGTTGATGTTGACGGCGAGCGTCTTTTTGCCGTCCGCGACGAACGAGCGCAATTCCTTCGCGTCAATATCGCGGTTCGGAAAATTGAGATTCCCGTCGTAGGTGATGAAGCCGACCGCGCCCGCTTCGAGCATGTCGTGGTACCCGAAATGCCGGAGCCCGCCGTCGATCAGCACGATTTTTCCACGCACGGCTTTGAGCGTGATATAGTCCTGTGCGGGGATGTAGACGAGCGGGGCCTCGACGGTGCCGCTGCCGCAGTTCTTATAGCCCTTGCAGGGGATCTCCCGTCCGTCGACGATGAGGTTCGCCTCTTTTACGTCCGCCATCTGGACCGGGAACGGCTCGAGCCAGGCTTTGGCTCCCATCGCCTCGGCTTCGGATTTCAAATACTCGGCGACCTTCAGCTCTTCCGCTGAACCGCCCGTATGGATAAAGTCGGTATTCTTCAGGATCTGCCGGATGTGTCTCAGTGTCATGATGCCCTCCCTGAATCGGTGTGATGAATTATTATACCACAGAGCATGAGAAAACGCAAGAATTTTGCATGAAAATTCCTGCGTTCTCGGATTACAGGACGGAAATCTTATACCGCGTGCGGGGATCGTCGCTCGTGCGCATGACGGTGACGCCGGGGGCGGTGCGATAGAGCTCGGTGAGGCGGGTGAGGTGCGTGACGAAGATGAAGCCGCAGCCGAGGGCGGAGAGATATTCGAGGATCGGTGCCATCCCGTCCGCGCCTTCGTCGTAGGCGGTGGTCTGGAAGGTCTCGTTCAACAAGAGGAGCGAATGCGGCTCCATGCCGTCGACGATTGCCGCGATCTCCGCGACCTCCTCCTCAAAGCGTCCAGCCGACGAGAGGGGAACGAGCTCCCCTTCCGCCCGGGCAAACGAGGTGAAGATCCGCCTCCGGACGCTGATCTCGGCGAACTCCGCCGTGATCGGGCATCCGCACTGCGCGAGCAGGACCGCCGTGCCGATGGAGCGCAGATAGACCGTCTTGCCGCTGTTGTTCCGCCCGGTGACGAGCATCCCGGAGAGACCGTCTCCCGCGCGGACGCAGTTCACATCGTTCGGGATGACCGAGGCGACGTGCAGGCTCTCCGCGAGCAGGAGCAGATCGGAGAGGTTCCCCATGCGGATGACGTTTTCCTCCTCGGGGAGGATGTCGGGATCGGTCAGCTTCACGCCGAGCTCCTCAAAGCGCTTGACGTAGATCTCGACGCAGCGGTAGAAGTAGAGCTCCTCCTCCAGCCCGGAAAAGCGGTCGACCGCCGTCCGGAGAAGCGAGGTGAGCATCCGGTCGCATTCCTGCACCGCGCGGGCGGAGAGATCCATGCCCCATGCGATGTCCGTGCCCTGCAGGCTTACGTGCACCTCCGGCATCTCCGTCTGGATCGGAGCGGCTGGGGCGGCGGATTCGTTCTTCTTCGATCCGAAGAGGGAGAACAGGCCGCGCTGGGGCTTCTCCGGCTTCTTCGCGATGGGAACGTAGGCGAAATCGGCGAGGAACGGCACCGTCACGCGCAGGTCCTCCGAGCAGTCGAACTCGATATCGTAGGTGTGCGCGTAGGCGAGACCCTTTTCGATCTTGTCGCAGAAGGAGAGGATCGTCTCGGTATCGAGAGTCGCCGCGATCTGCCGGGCCGCGTCCTTGAGCCGTCCGAGCCAGCCGCCCTCCGCGCCGAACATGTTCATCGTCTCGTAGATGTCGCGCACGGAGGTGAGGATGATCCGCGCGAAATGCGCCGTCAGGACGAGATTTTCCCGCGCGACCCAGAGCACGAGGCTCTTGTCCTGCGGATCGACACGCCGGGACGCCATCAGCCGCGAACGCTCGGAGTCCCATTGATTCTTGGTCAGGAGCAGACGCCGGATCACCTCGATCATGCCCTCGAGCGTCTGCGGATTGGCATGAAAGTATTTCACGATCCGCTGGCGTTCCCGGATCTCGTCCGGGTCTGTGAGCGGGGTTGCGAGGACGGAGAGGAAGGCCTCGCGGTACATCGAATCGGGGCAGATCGTGCGGAAGGCCCGGTCGATCTGGAGGTCCGCAATCACCGCCATGCCGCGCTCCCGCTCCTCCCGGGAGAGGATCCCGCGCGGTTTGTCTCCGAGGATGGTAAAGCGGTCCGCCATGTCACGCGCCTCCTTCCGTGCGTTCCGATGCCCGGCGTTCAGCCAGCCGTTTTTCGAGGGAGGCGGCGTCGAGCCCGTATTTTTCGAGAATGTCCCGCGCGAACGAGGACGAGGTCCCGCCGACGCGCCGGATCTTGTAGGTGCGCCGGTTTTCGTCCGCCTCGTCGATCACCGCGGCGAGGGTCGGGATCTCCCCGCCGGTCAGCGAATGAATGTGGGTGACGTAGATGCCGAAGGTCCCGCGGCGGTACATCGTCTCGGCGAGGCGCTTCGAGAATTCCTCGCTGCGCCGCTCATCCGTGCCGGAATAGGTCTCGTTGAAGACGGCGAAGGAATCCGGGCCCGCCTCCTCGAGGATCTTGTCCGCGCGGACCGATTCGTCGGCAAAGCGTCCGCCGCTCTCGAAGCTCTCGTTCGAGGGGAAATGCGTATAGACCGCGTCGAACGGCATGGAACGTCCCCCGCGCGCCGTGACGGGACAGCCCGCCGTGAAGAAGAGCGCGGCGAGGGCGGCAGTGCGGAGATAGGTGGTCTTGCCGCCTCCGTTCGCGCCGCTGAGGATATAGAAATTGAGCTGTTCCCCGCCCTTCTCCTCTGCCATCAGGATGTCGTTCGGGACTACCTCGGTACCCCGGATCCCGCGGCGGCTGAGGGAGGGATCGACGGCCCCCTCGATCACGAATTCGCGTCTGTCCGAGACCGCGGGCCAGCAGAGGGGATAGTCCATCTCCGCAAGGCTCCGGAAATACGCCGCGAGGTCCGTGAGGAAGCGGAATTCGTCGATGTAGTCGAAAAGCCCGTGCAGATCGCGCTCCTCGGGGGTATCGGACGCCTGCGCCTTGTCTCCGTACGGGAGGAATTCGCCGCTTTCCGCGATAAAACTCTGCGCCGCTTCATAATAGGCGTAATGCACGCCCGCGACGCCCCGCACGACCGTCGGCGTCGTCCGCTGGGGATGACGCCAGGCCGGGAGCGCGTCCTCGAGGCCCATCTCCCGGATGATCCGCTCAAAATCGTCCCGCACGCCGCGCCGCCGCTCCCACGCGCTCGCCTCGGAGCCGTGGATCTTCAGCCGGATCGCGGGATCGTACTTCGCGAGCAGATCGTCCGCGCGCTTGTCCGCATGGGCGGGTGCGGGCATCTCGAGCCACTTCTTCCAGAACGCTCCGATCTCCCCCGCGCGTCCCTCGTCCCCGTCAAACTCCGCGAGGAGCCGGACGATATCGAAGCAGCGGCGCATGAGGGGAACGAAGAGCAGGACCCGTTCCTCCGGGATCTCGGCGCGCGCGTACTCCCCGGCGAGCAGCTCCGCGTCCGAGAGCATGCCCGTGAGGCGGATGATCCGCTCGTCGAACGCCGGGTCCGTGAGCATCCGGCGGAAAAGCCCCTGCCGCATCGGGATCTCCTCCGCCCGGCAGGGCACCCGCAGGATCTCCGTGCTCCGCGGGCGAAGCGGGGTGTCGCCGAGCAGATCCGTGAGGGTCGCCTCGGGATGCGCGGGCGTCCGATCGGCGGCATCTCTCAGCCATAAAAAGGACGGATAGGACATAATACCTCCGTTTTCGTTTGTCTGCGACGTTCCGCGACGCGGTAGAATGGCAAAAATTACCAATTTTCAAAACGCAATTTCGGTGAATATTTCGCGCGTGCGGACCTTGATTTTTCTGGGAATATATGGTAAAATCACATCACCGGATAATGGTAATGATTTCCAGTAAACAACATCAGAAAGGCATGGATTGCAGAAGATATGGATAAGGAAACGAAAATCCTCGTAGCGGACGAGAACAACGAATTCAGGACGCGCTGCCGGGAAGTGCTCGTCTCGGCGGGCGCGTCCGC
Organism: uncultured Ruminococcus sp.; assembly: GCA_902783705.1. Taxonomy (GTDB): domain Bacteria; phylum Bacillota; class Clostridia; order Oscillospirales; family CAG-272; genus UMGS1696. The sequence continues at coordinate 3,521 of CACZSA010000104.1, read as the reverse complement.
CGCAGAAGCGAGGAGCGGCGAGGAGGCCATGAGCCTGATGTCGCGCCAGAATTTCGACATTGTCATCGCGGATCTGTGGTCGGCAGACGCCGTGACCCTCCTCCGCCGGGCGAACGACCGAAGAAGTACCGAGACCGGACGTCCCGCGCCCGCGTTCATCGTGCTGACGCAGGTTTCGACGCCGAGCGTGCTCATGGAGGCCAACCGTTCGGGCGCGTCCCTCTGCCTGCAGAAGCCCGTGGATTTCGACGCTCTGCTCGCCGGGATCGCGACAATCCTCAAAAACCGCGAGCCGCGCCGCCCCGCCGAACCCCGAAAGGAGGAAAGCCCCGCGGGGACCCTTCCGGCGGACATCGAGACGCAGGTCACGCGGATCATCCACCAGATCGGCGTTCCGGCGCACATCAAGGGGTATCAGTATCTCCGCACGGCGATCCTCATGACGATCTCGGACAGCGACGTCATCAACTCGGTGACGAAGGTGCTCTACCCGTCCGTCGCGAAGAAGTACCAGACCACGACCTCCCGGGTCGAGCGGGCGATCCGTCACGCGATCGAGGTGGCGTGGGACCGCGGCGACGTCGAAACGCTGAATTCGTATTTCGGCTACACAATCCAGAATTCCCGGGGCAAGCCGACGAACTCCGAGTTCATCGCGATGATCGCGGACAATCTGCGCCTGAAATACAAGATCCGCTGAGCGCCAAATCCACAGAGCATCCGCGTCCCTGCCCGGCCGGATGCTCGATTTTTTGAGGAGTGTCAGAAGATCCCGTAGTCCTTCGGCAGCTTCCCGTCCTCAAGCTCCCGGATGAAGCCGGACGCGCTGAAGACGTATTCCCGGAGGTGTAATAGCCCGCCGTCGAAGACCGTGACGCTCTCAAGCCTTCGGTCCGTTTTCTTCGTGAACATGGGCCGCCGCTCCACCGTCCAGGGGGTCACGGGGATCTCCTCGGAGGCACGGACGGCGAGCGGGGCGGGATTGACGAGGAGCACCGGGATGTTCGCGCTCCGCTCTCCCTCCGTCGGGGAGGCGTAATCCACCGCACGGCGGACGCGGCGGCGAGAATCATGCACGAAATTGACGCCCGAGAAGTTCCCGCCGGGGATCGGCTGCAGGTCCTCGTCGAGCATTGTCGGGAAGCGTCCCGCAAGCGGGATCACGCGCCGGGTGAAGCACTCGGTCTCCCCGGTCAAAGTCTTCACGAAATAGAGGTTCGACAGCCTGTGCGCCGCGCCGAAGAGCTTGACGGTGTAGACCGCGCGGCCGTCCTTCGTCCGGACGAGGAAATCGGGAAGCGGGGAGAAATTGAAGCCCCAGAACCAGAGAAAATGAAGAGGTACGAGCCGATGACCGTTCACGCGGCAGGCCCGGCGCGTCTTGAGCGCCATCTTCACGCGGCGGAGGGCGAGGAGCAGATACGGGAACAACAGGATCAGGAGGACGGCGGCAAGCAGAGTCAGCGCTTTCATCGGTCGGCTCCTTTCTCATGTCCATTGTAGCACACATCCGGATCCATGTCAAGCGAAAAACGGTTGCGCTCCGTCAGTTTCCCCATTCTCCTCCGCGCAGGACGACGGTGCCCTCGCGGTCGGTGCGTCGGACGACAATCCATCGGCGGGCCAGACGGTCGAGGACGCTCATGGCGGGATGCCCGTGGGAATTGTTCCGCCCGCAGGAGATCACGGCGACCTTCGGGGAAACCGCGTCGAGCCATTTCACAGTCGACGAGCTGGAGGAGCCGTGGTGATTGACGTGGAGGATGTCCGCCCGGAGATCGAAGCCACGGTCTGCGGCGTATTCCTCGAGCCCGCGCTCCGCGTCCCCGGCGACCGTCATGGTCATCCCGTCGACCGTGATCCGCAAAATCAGGCTCGCGTCGTTGAGGTTCTCGTAGCCGAAATCGAACGCGTCGTACACCTCGACCGTGATGTCGCCGAAGGTCCATTCCCCGCCCTCGCGCAGGACGACCGTTTCCGTTCCCTCCTCTTCGGCGGCCCGGAGGGTCTCGTCGTAGAAGGGTTCGTGGCTGACGGCGTCCGAGAGCCAGAGCGTCTCGACCCCGCACGCCCGGAGAACGGCAGGCGCGCCGCCCATGTGGTCCTCGTGCGGATGCGTGACAAAGAACGCGTCGATGTGCGGGGCAAGGCGGGCGAGCGATTCGGCGGTCGAGGAGGCACAGAGGCCCGGTCCCGCGTCGATGAGGACGGCGTGTCCTCCGTGCTCGACGAGGGTGCAGTCGCCCTGCCCGACGTCGAGAAAGCGGATCGAGGCGCGTCCGTCGAGCAGCTCCTTCGTCGGATAGACGGTCCCGGTCATGCGCAGGGCGATGATGCAGTAGACTGCGGCGAGCGAGGCGATCAGCACAAGAAGACTGATCCGGTCGATCAGCCCCACGATCTCTGTCGCCGTGCGTTTGCCCGCGCGCTTCCTCCGACGTTCTCCGCGTCCTGCCATACGCTCTCCTCACTCACAATCAAGATCACCTCCCGACGTTCCCATCGGGAGGTGACGATTTTTTATCTTCTTGCGGCTCTCTCGGCGTCCCGGGCGGCTTTTTCGGCGGCCTCCCGTTCGGCCTCGGCGGCCTGTTCGGCTTCTCGCCGCTTCGTCTCCTCCTCCTCGTCCTCGAGGGCGGTCATCTTTTCACGGAAGCCCTTGAACGCGCCCTTCACAACGAACGGCGTGATGACGACGAGGCAGACGAGCGCGGCAAGGCAGCGGATGCCCATCGCAACCTTGATGCCCTCGTTGATGCGGCGTTCCGCGCGGCTGAAGAACACGGCGAGATACCAGATCGGACCCGCGAAGAATTTCAGGTTCACGACGGCGACGATCACGAAGAACGCGAGGATGGCCAGGGCGATGCTGATGAGCAGGTAGCGGCGGTCAAGCGTATGCTCCTGCTTGTTCTGGAAGGCGTAGAGCGCGTCGGCCTCCCCGGTCTTCTTCGCGAGGATCATGCCGCCGATCGTCATGATCGCGAGGCCGAGGACGCAGAGGACGATGTTCTGCACGTCGTAGACCGACTGCGTGGTGGTATTTTCCCGGGTGATGGCGATGCCGAAGATCCCCGCCGGGATCATGGAGACAATGTAGGAGAACACCCCCAAACCGCAGAGGAAGACGAGCAGGAGCGCGCCCTGAATGAGCGCCTGCACCGTGCGTTCCTTATACATCCCGTTCGGGTACTTTGCCTGGGGATCGGAAACTTTCTTTTTCTTCTTTGCCATGGTGATGTTCTCCTTTATTTTATAAAAGATTAAGCGGTTTTATCTTCCGTCGGCTCGGGAAGCTCCGGATTCTCGGGCTTATCCTTCCCGAGGTATTCGGGCAGCTTCATGCCGGCCATGTCGAACATCTCGTTGAGCGGCGGGATGGACTTATACAGCCCGGAGATGAAGTCGGCGGTCGTGTTCTTCCCGTCCCCGCCCTTCGCGCCGGAATCCCAGACCGTGATCTTGTCGATCTGGAGGTTCTTGATCGCCTCGACCTGGATGCGGGTGATCTCTTCGAGCTT
>CACZSA010000103.1 GCA_902783705.1 uncultured Ruminococcus sp. | reverse complement strand
TGTGCCTTATAATTCAATGAAATCCGTGAAACGGATTTCTACCGCACTTCTTACCTATTCCTTCTTACTTATTCCTTCATCTGTGCCATTCATAATTCATAATTCTTAATTCTCTCAGGAGGTGTCTTCGTGCGGTTTCCGAAGGAACAGCTGAAAAAGCTGGGGATTTTGATTCTCAATTTCGTGCTTCTGTACGGCCTCCTGCGGCTGATCATCGCCCTGGCGGAGCGGACGGGGATGCTCTGGATCTACTACGCGGGGACGATCCTCTACGGCGCGGCGGTCGTCGGGCTGTTCATCGCGTTCTTCGTGCTGAACGGCTTCACGCTCAACCGCGTGGAGTTCCTTCCGGAAGACCTGCCCGACCGGTGGAGCGAGGAGCGCAAGGCCGAGTATCTCGCGCGTCTCCCCGGGAACCGGGCGAAGGCCAAGCGGCTCCTCTACGTTCTCCTCCCCCTCGTCATCACCATGCTCATCAGCTATATCGAGCTTTCATTCTTTAAGTAATATGCAGAAAATCCGCATCATCGCGATGGGGAAGCTCACCGAGGCCGCCTTCCGGGATGCCGCCGCCGAATACGCGCGCCGGGCCGGACGGTTCTTCGACCTCTCGGTGGACGAGCTTCGCCCGGAGCAGACGCCGCAGAATCCCTCCCCCGGCGAGATCGCGAAGGCGCTCGACCGGGAAGCCGACCGCATCCTCGCCGCCCTCCCCCCGCGCGCCGTCGTGTGCGCCTTGTGCGTCGAGGGAAAGCCCATGTCCTCCGAGGCGTTCGCCGCGTGGATCGACAGGCAGGCGTCGGGCGGGGCGGGCGAGGTCGTCTTCCTCGTCGGCTCCTCGCACGGCATGGCGGAGCGCGTGAAGCAGCGGGCGGCTGTGCGGCTCTCCGTCTCGGAGATGACCTTCCCCCACGAGCTCTTCCGCGTCATGCTCCTCGAACAGATCTACCGCGCGGGCGAGATCCTCGCGGGCGGGAAATACCACAAATAACCGACAGGACCCAACCATGAAGTATTACTGGGACAGATTCAGAAAACCGATCGTGATCGCCGCCGAGCTCCTCCTGATTTTCGGGATAGCTCTTCTTGTCGTGCTCTATTACCTCGGTTACTACGATCTGTCTTTTCTCGACCGCTACCGCTCGCAGCTCGACCTTCTCCGCGACGGGGAGGTCGCCGAGACGCCCGCCGATCCCTTCGCCGCGCTCATCAGCTCGATCGAGGCGGGACAGGCGGACGGGCAGAGCGGCGCGCAGGACCCCGCGGGCAGCACGGACGCCGCGCCGGACGCGAACGCCGTGGGGAACACAGCCACGGAGACCCCCGCCGTGACGAACGTGAAGAGCGTCTATCGGGCGTCCGACCTGCCCGACGAGCGGATGCTGGTCCGGACCGCCGCGCAGCTTTCGGAATCGGGGTATAAGCTCGCCTCGCCGACGACCGCGTACACGCCGGGACGCTCGGTCCTCGGGCGGCTGACCTTCTCCTTCCAGCTGCCGGAGGTCTATTCGACCCGCTACCGCGTCGTGAAGAAGTGGGTGCGCGAGGACGTGCCGGAGGTCGACCGCTTCGGGACCGCGCACGATTACGGCAATTATCAGATGGTGCAGAAGAACGCCCGGGAGCCGCGGCCCGTCGTGGAGTGCTACATGGGCTATCTCCTGATCGAGAGCGGCGACCGCATCGTCGTGTGCTCCTCCGAGGGCGAGCCCCTGTGCGCGTTCGAGCCGTCGAAGTACACCGCCGCCTACACCCGCGACCGGGAGGGCAGGCCGCTCTTCCAGCGGACCGGGACGGGCGGCGAGATCCTGTACTTCTACCTCTCGCAGAGCGGGAAGAGCTTCGTCGCGTCGGATTACGATCCGCTCCTTGACGACCGGGGACTGCATTTCGACTACCCCGCGGACTGGGGCGTGACCGACGATCCCGATTCCGGGCTCTTCATCGGACGGGACGAGAAAACGGGGCTGTACGCCTACCTCCTCCCGCCGCCCGAACCCGAACCGGAGCCGGAGCCTGAACCCGAGCCGGAACCGGAACCGGAACCGGAGCCCGAGCCGCCCGAAGGAAATCCGGATGAAACGGAGAACCCGGAGGACGCCGAAAATCCTGAAAATCCGGACGCCCCGGAGAACCCCGACGATCAGACGGAAGAATCTCCCGGCCCGGAAGCCGAACCGGAAGCCGAACCGGAGCCCGAACCCGAACCGGAGCCGATCAAATTCACGGAGTACACCTTCACCTCGGCGCATCCGTATGTCGGCGGGATGGCGGCGGTGACGGAGAAGAACAACGACGGCGGCCTGTTCTTCCTCGACGAGAGCGGGCAGCGCGCGTTTGTGAACTTCCGGTCCTATTACAACGAATACGAGCGGTACAACTACCTCGTGTACTACCCGCCGAACACCGACGGGATCGAGCAGATCGGATCGTACTACTACAACAACGGCCTTGTGCGGGTCCGCAAGCGCATCCTCGACTGGTACTGGTATATCAACCGGGCGAGCACCCGCATCGTGGAGGAGTACGACGTGCTCCTGCACAAGGACGGGTCGGAATACGCCCTGCCGATGGGGTATTCGCTCGCCGGGTATTCCGAGGGGATCCTCCTCCTCGAGCGCGACGGCCTGTACGGATTGTACAGCTGCACCGGCGAGTGGATCGCGCAGCCCATCTATCCGCAGGCGAAGCCCTTCATCGGGGGGCTGGCGGAGCTGATGACGGACGACGGACGCTGGGGCATGATCGACACGGCGGGGAACATCGTCCTGCCGTTCACGTACGACGCGATCTCGCAGGTATCGAGCGGCGTCGTCGCGTGCTTCCGCGAGGAGACCGGCTGGGCCGTGCTGCGGATCATGCAGTAGGGCGCGGATCCTGTGCCATTAACCGAAAAATAAACAATGAAACCGGAGAAATAAAATGCCTTTATTCAGAAGAAACAAGCCCGCGGACGACGCGGAGAAGAACAAGGAAACCGAAAAGAGCGAAAAAGAGGAGACGAAGGTCCCCGAACCCGCAGCCGAAGAGTCGGCGGAACCGAAGGCGCCGGAGATCCCGAAGGCCGAAGAGCCGGTCCGGCCGGTTCAGCCGATCGAGCCGTCCGAGCCCGCGGCGGAGACCCCGAAGGCGCCGGAGCGTCCGCGCTTCCACACCCCAGAGGGCTTTGACTTCAACCGCTACTTCCTCGCGGAGCGGCGGATCACGCTTGAGAACGTGAGCTACGAGACCCAGCGTCCCGCGGTGACGAGCGGTCAGCTCCGCCTCGGCGCGAAGGACACCATCGTCGCCCAGCTCATCGGGAACGCGGGCGTCAAGGCGACGTACAACCGGACGCTCAGCTTCGAGCCGGACGGACCGTTCACCGTATCGGTGAGCTTTTCCGTGATGCTCGTCTTCAATCCGGGCACGCGCGGCGAGGTGGACTGGAAGACCGTCGACGTGGCGGAGGAGTTCAAGAAGAACTGCCCGCAGCTCGTGCAGACGATGATGACGAAGTCCGCGCTCCTCATTGCGGAGATCACGAACGCGAACGGCACGCCCATCCTGCCCTTCGCGGTGCGATAAACCCCAACCCATTTTATTTCCACACAAAGGAGATATTCCCATGGCAAAGAAGAAACTCAGAGTCGGCATCATCGGCACGGGCGGCATCGCGCACGCGCACGCCAGAGCCTACAAGCAGTTCGACGACGTGGAGATCGTCGCCGCCGCGGACATCATCCCCGGCAAGGCGCGGAAATTCCTCGACGAGTTCGAATGGAAGGACGCCGCCGCGTACGAGACGCACGAAGAGCTCTGCGCGCGCGACGACATCGACGCCGTTTCCGTGTGCACCTACAACTCCCAGCACGCCGCTCCGACGATCTGCGCGCTGACCTCCGGCATGAACGTCATGCTCGAGAAGCCGATGTGCGTGACCCTCGACGAGG
>CACZSA010000102.1 GCA_902783705.1 uncultured Ruminococcus sp. | reverse complement strand
GGACATGACCGCCATGCACAGACCGCCCTGGAGGTAGATCTGCCGGATCTCCTTCGCGACCGCGCCGAGGGACTGCAGGATGTTGAACTCGCGCTCTCTCTTGGTGTAATACAGCGTCTGGGAGAAGAACCACACGAGCGGGGAGATGCAGAGGATCAGAAGCGAGATCGCGACATAGAGCTCGTTGTAGTGCTTGTCCTTCGCGATGGCGTTCTCCAGCGTGATGTCGCGGTTCGTGACCTTGACGTCGCCGTAGTCGTGGCTCCATTCGCGGATATCCTTGTACAGCGCGTTGACGCCGTCCACCGTAATGTCGTGGTCGACGTACACGTTGAAGGACGTGGCCTTCGGGGTCTTTCCGGTGATCTCCTTGTAGTTGTCGAGGTTCATGAAGATCGGGGTAGAGCCGGACGGGATGTCGTAGATGACCGCGCCGATCGTGAAGGGCTTGTATTCGAAGTGGAAGTAACTGACCTGATTCTTGAGCAGCGCGCGGCCCGTGACGTTGGTGTCGACGGAGCGGATCTGCCCGGTCTTGATGCCGACCCAGATCACGTCGCCCACGTCGAACTTGAACATCGGGACGTTCGAGACGGAGTCGCCGACGATGATGTAGTTCGGATCGGTGATGCAGTTCAGGTCGCCGGAGTAGTCGTAATCCTCGAGGATCTGGATTTGCTCCTCGGTCAGGGCGGTATAGAGGACTTCGTTCGCCACCCGGACGCTCTGTCCCTGCGCGTCGAATTCCGTGCCCTCGTACCGGACGAGGTTCTTGAACGGGCGGACATCGCGCTTGTTCACGATGATGTGCGAGCCGATGTCCATGGCTTCGATCGAGTTGTCGTTGATCTCCACCGCCCGGACGCCGTCCATGGCATAGAGCTCGTGGCTCATGATCTCGTCGTACTCGAAGCCGGAGTTTTTCAGATCGACTTCAAACTGCGGGCGCGGGTAATTGAGGTCCGTCGTGTAGATATCCGCCATGTAGAGGCCCATAATGAAGAGGGCGCAGAACACGATTGCCGTGGTCAGAAGCTGGATATTGTACTTGCGGAAACGCCAGATCGAATAGAACTCGTATTTCGTCGGGAACTTCTCGCCGAAGATGTTGAAGGAACGCATCGGCGAGGTGACGAGGTTGGAGTTGTCCTCGGTGATGATGAGGCTCATCGGATCCTTCACGGACATGATCTTCATCGGCGTCCAGCAGGAGGCGAGGATGACCGCCAGCGTGAAGAGGAAGGTCTTGAGGATCGAGAGTCCGTTGAAGAGGAAGCCGTAGCCCGACGCGCGGTAGATCAGCCACGAGATCAGGGTCGAGACGCCCATCGAAGGGATGAACGTCACGACGAAGATGACGAACAGCTCCCAGAACGCCGTCGAGAACAGCATCTTGAAGTCCGCGCCGAAGGTCAGATAAATACCGTAGGTGAATTTATACTGATTGATGCGGATGTTGTACAGCGAGGTGAGGAGGAAGATACACACCGCGAGCAGGACCAGTGTGATGAAGATGAAGGTCACGGCGTTGGCGCGCTCGTTGTCCTCGAAGGTCATCAGCGAGGTCGTGGATTTGGTGAAGGACGTCCCCTCCGCGCCGAGCGCCGCAAGCTCCTTTTCGTAGCTTCCGGTGAAGCGCTTGAGCGAGGCCTTCAGCTCGGGAAGGAACCGCAGGTAGATGTCGTACCGCGTCTCACCGGTGAAGTTGTTCTCATACTCCTCGGAGTCGACGATCTGGAAGATGACGTCGCTCTTGAAAACCGCGCCGCGGTCTTCGATGAGATACCGCGCCTGGTCGGAGTTCAGCCCCTTCAGCACCATGTGGTAGTTGTACTCCTCCATGACGTGCTGGTACTCGACATTGTTGTTGTTGTCGTTGGACACCGTCATCATGCCGTAGAGAAGCTGGACGATGATGATCGCGATGAAGAAGGGAAGATACTGCTTGAAGTTGAAGAACACGCTCTTCCACGCGATGGTGATACTTCGTTTTAAGTACTCGAATACTTTTTCCAAAGCGGAAAATCACTCCTGTCCGTTGTTTGGTCCGCGCCCGGCGGCTTCATCTTGATATTATAGCATGAAACCGCCCGGAATGATTGACGAATTTGTGAATAAGTCGGGGTTTGCGCGGTGCGGGGAGACAAATTTCAGCCCCGTTTTTTGGTGATATTGTCGGTTGTCGTTATTTTGTGAATGCGCCGGACGCCCTTTCCCACGCCTCGATCGCCCGGGGCATGTCGTCCTCGTCGTAGATCCCATGCAGATACATGTCTCCGGCGTATCCATGCTCATCGAGCAGCCGGGCCATGTACGCGAAATCCACGATCCCGCGTCCGGTCCCGCAGAACGAGATCCCCTCGCCGGGCAGGATGTCCTTCCCGTGCGCCGCGGCGATGTCGTCCCCATACGCCGCGAAGGCTTCGTCGAGGGTGCGCCGCGCGTTCTCCGGCTTTGCCTCGCCGATGTGAAAGAGGTTCGCCGCGTCGAGGATCATTTTGAGCCGGTCCGATCCGATCCCGTCCATCAGCCGACGGGCCTTTTCCGGGGTGTCGATGACGTTCGACGCCTCGGATTCGACCGCGAGCGTCACGCCGGCCCGCTCCGCCAGCTCCACCGCGCGCCGCACGGTCGAGAACATCGCGTCCCACGCCTCCGGGGTGCCGTTTTCGGGAGACGGACGCCAGAGGTGATCCGGATTGCGCGACCCGGTGCAGAGCGAGAGGATCGGGCATCCGAGGGCCTTTGCCGCGTCGAGATGAACGGCAAGCCTCCGGAGTCCTTCCTCGCGGACTGCGGGATCCGGGTGAGCCATATTGAAGGTCGCGTTGATGACGCCGATCGGCAGCGCATACCGCTCAGAAGCCCGCGCGACGGCGGAGAGGGTGTGTGCTGAGATCTCCCCCGGCAGCTCGAGTTGGCCCGTCGGGGTGAAGTCCGCCTCCGTCACCGAGGAGAAGGCGAACTGAACGCATTCGAACCCGAGCGCGCGGATCCGCTCGAACAGCTTGTCCGCCGTGCGCAGGGGCTGTTTTTCAAAATCGGTGGTGCATACGCCGGTTTTCATAGGCCGCCTCCGGTTGCGTTAATGCGTTTTTATCGGAGCGTCGCGATCGCCGCTTCTTCCACCGGGAAGGCGCTGCGGTACCGCGCGAGGAAGGCGTTGAAGCCCGCGATCTCCTCTTCGGACGCCATGAGCGTGGAGGATTCGGCAGACGCGAACACCCGGTTGTCGAGGAAGTCCGCGAGGCCTTCGCCTTCATTTCGGTTGAGCATGTACGCCGCGAGGAGCGCCATGCCGTAGGGGCCGCCGCTCTCCGCCGTCTTCATCACGGAGACGGGAACGCCCGCCGCCGCCGAGAGCATCTGCTGCCCCGCGACCTCGGTCTTGAAGAAGCCGCCGTGCCCGTAGAGCTTGTCGATGCGGAGCTTTTCCTCGTCCGTCAGAATGTCGAGGCCGATTTTCAGGGTCGCGAGCGCGGAGAGGAGGTGCGTGCGCATGAAGTTCGGCAGGTTCATCCGGCTGTCGGGCTGGCGCAGGAAGACCGGACGCCCTTCGTTGACGTCGGTGATTCCCTCGCCGGAGAAGTAGTTATAGGACAGCAGTCCGCCGCAGTCCGAATCCCCTTCGAGGGCGGAGAGCAGGAGCAGATCGTACAGAGCAGGCTTTGAGATCTCGAGTCCCGCGCGCTTCGCGAATTCGCCGAAGAGCCCGATCCACGCGTTGATGTCAGACGTGCAGTTGTTGCAGTGGACCATCGCGACCGGGAGGCCGTCGGGCGTCGTCACCATGTCGATCTCGCGGTGCACGCCGGGAAGATGATCGACGACGACCATCGCGAAGTCGGACGTGCCGGCGGAAACGTTTCCGGTGTAGACCCGCACGGAATCGGTGGCGGTCATGCCGGTCCCCGCGTCGCCTTCGGGCGGGCAGAACGGGATGCCGGGTTTCAGATTGCCCGCCGGATCGAGGAACGCCGCGCCTTCTTCGGTGAGAACGCCCGCCTCCTCGCCCGCCGTGAGGACGGAGGGAAGGACGGAGGACGCGGTCCACGGGAATCCGTAAGACGCGAGCACCTCGTCAAGCTTCGCGAGCATCGCGGCGTCGTAGGTGAGCGTCTTCGAATCGATCGGGAACACGCCGGAGGCCTCGCCCACGCCGAGCACGCGCCGCCCGGTCAGCTTTTCGTGCAGATAGCCCGCGACGGTGTTGATGTGGTCGAGACGGGGCAGGTGCTCCTCGCCGTTCAGGACGGCCTGATAGAGGTGCGCGACGCTCCAGCGCTGGGGGATGTTGAAGCCAAGAAGCGCGGTGAGTTTTTCCGCCGCCTCTCCGGTGATCGTGTTGCGCCAGGTGCGGAACGGAACGAGCAGATTGCCCTCTTTATCGAACGCCATGTAGCCGTGCATCATCCCGGAGACGCCGATCGCGCCGACCGAGGTGAGCGGTTCGCCGAACTTCTCTTCGACGTCGCGGGAGAGGTTCGCGTAGCAGTCGCGGATGCCCGCGTGAATGTCGTCGAGGGAATAGGTCCAGATGCCGTTTTCAAGGCGGTTTTCCCAGTCGTGAGAGCCGGACGCGATGATCTTGTAGTTTTCGTCGAGGAGGACGCCCTTGATGCGGGTGGAGCCGAGCTCGATCCCGAGGGTTGCTTTCTTGAATTCCATGGTGATTCCTTTCGGTTCCTTTCGGAGACGAACGTATTTTTTGACTGATACCATTATGCCGTATTTTCCGGGATTTGTCAAGACAGGGCCGCGCAAAAAACGAAAAAAAGCCCGCCCGGGGCTCTCTTTCGATGCGGTTCAGTTATTTCGCGTCGCCGCGGGAGACGACCACGTGATATCCGGCGGCTTCCACGCGGTGATCGAGGCAATTCCGGCATTCCGCGGCCTCCTCGCCCGTGCAGATCTTGTTCTCATACAGCTCGTATTTCTTCCGCACATCCTTCGGCGAGAGGTTCGGCATGATGACGTTCGCCCCGGCCCGCAGACCCATTTCGCGTCCCTTCGGGTGGATCGTGCCGAGGGCGGTGGTCGCCGGGATCAGGGCCTTCGGGAACATCAGCCGCAGGACGGCGAGCAGGCGCAGGGTCATCGTAAGGCTTCCGTTCGGCATGTCGCGAAAAGGCGTGTCCCGGTGCGTGAGATACGGCCCGATCCCGATCATGTGCGGGCGGAGGTCTTCGAGGAACCGCAGATCGCAGAGCAGGTTTTCCGTCGTCTGATAAGGCGAGCCGACCATCATCCCCGCGCCGACCTGATATCCGATGTCCTTCAGATCGTACAGGCAGCGCTTGCGGTTGTCAAGGCTCATCGAGGCCGGATGGAGACGCGCGTAGTGGTCCCCGTCCGCCGTCTCGTGACGGAGCAGATACCGGTCAGCGCCCGCGTCGAAATACGCCTGATAGCTCGCGCGGCTCTTTTCCCCGATGGAGAGGGTGATCGCGCAGGAGGGGAAACGCGCGCGGATCTCGGAGACGATACGGCAGACCCGCTCGTCCGTGAAGTACGGATCCTCGCCGCCCTGCAGGACGAACGTGCGGTACCCGAGGGAGAAGCCCTCCGCGCAGCAGGACAGAATCTCCTCCTCGCTCAGCCGATAACGCGAGGCGTTCGCGTTGTCCCGCCGGATGCCGCAGTAGAAGCAGTTGTTTTTGCAGTAATTCGTGAATTCGATCAGCCCACGGATATACACATCGGTACCGTAGACAGCGCGGCGCACCCGGTCGGCCTCGGAGAAGAGCAGGGGATCCGCCGCGTCCCCCCCGAGAAGCGCGAGAAATCCGTCGTCCGTGAGCGTGTGCTCCGCGGCGAGCGTGCCGACCAGTTTTTCGATGTCCATGACGTCCTCCCGTGCGGCGGGAATTGACTACCACCCCCGTCGGTTTTTACGGGGGTTATTATATCCCAAATCCGCCGCTTTGTCAAGGCCCGGTTTTTTCGAGAACTTTTTGTAAAATTCGCTCGAATCTCTTGCAAACGGCGGGCCGGATGACTATAATAAAGAGGGTTTTTTATCCCGACACCTCAGAATTGGAAAAACGGGCTTCTGCCCTTCGGATACGTCATGGTTTTCTCTTCCGCCGTCTTTCTCTTCCTATTCCTGCCCGCCGTCTGGATCCTGCACACGCTGATCCCGGCGAAATACCTGCGCGCGCGCAACGTCCTGCTCGGGATCGCCAGCATCCTCTTCTATGCCTACGGCGAGCCGATCTACATCCTTCTGATGCTCGGCTCGGTGCTCGTCAACTATATCGCCGCGCGCCTCATCGCCTCCGCCGCCGGAAAAGGGAAGAGCCGCGCGAAGAAAACTCTGACCGTCATAGCGGTTGCCGTCAACCTCGGGATCCTCGGCTTCTTCAAATACGTGCCGTGGTTCGTCTCCCTCGTCAACGCGCATACGCCGCTCTCCCTCCCGGTCCCCGGCTTCACCATGCCGATCGGCATTTCGTTCTATACCTTCCAGATCCTCTCCTACGTCCTCGACGTCGCGAAGGGCGATTCGCAGGCCCAGAAGAACTACTTCAACCTTCTCCTCTACATTTCCTTCTTCCCCCAGCTCATCGCCGGACCGATCGTCACCTACAACGCGATCCGCGATCAGCTCACCGCCCGCACGGTGACGATCGAGGGGACGGCCCGCGGGATCAGGCGGTTCCTCTTCGGCCTCTCGAAGAAGCTCCTCGTCTCGAATACCGCCGCGGTCTTTGCGGACGCCGCCTTCGCCTCGCAGAGCCCGTCCGGCGCGCTCGCGTGGATCGGAGCCGTCGGGTACTGCATCCAGATCTATTTTGACTTCTCCGGCTATTCCGACATGGCTGTCGGGCTGGCCGAGCTCTTCGGCTTCCGGATCGGCGAGAATTTCAATTATCCCTATTCCGCCGTCAGCGTCCGCGATTTCTGGAAGCGCTGGCATATCTCGCTCACCTCGTGGTTCCGCACCTACGTCTATTTCCCGCTCGGCGGCAACCGGAAGGGAGACGCGCGCACGGTGCTCAACCGCTACATCGTCTTCTTCCTGACGGGCTTCTGGCACGGCGCGAACTTCACCTACATCCTCTGGGGACTCTGGCATGGCACGCTCATGATGTTCGAGCGCGTGACGAACCTCAGCCGCCTCGAAAACAAGCGTGCCTTCCGGCCTCTTCTGCGGCTCTACACGCTCCTCTGCGTCGCCGTCGGATTCGTGATGTTCCGCGCGCCCGATATCGCGTCCGGATTCCGCTACCTCGGCGCGATGTTCCTCCCGCACGGCGGCGTCTCCGATCTCGGCGCGCTCCTCACGCCCTATGCCGTCCTCGTGATGCTCGTCGGCTTTGTCCTCTCCGCGCCCGTCCTCCCGAAGCTCCGGGAACGCGCCGCGGTGACGGGACATGCCGTGGGCTGGGACCGCTTCGAGTACGTTCTCTGCGCGCCGCTCTTCGCCCTCTGCGTGATGACGCTCGCCTCCTCCTCCTTCAATCCCTTCATCTATTACATCTTCTGAGATACGAACATGACTGAAAAACGCAAAAACCTCCCCGCGATCCTCTTCATCGGCCTCTTCTTCGCCCTCTGCGTCTTCTTCTCGCTCGGGATGCTTCTCCCGGGTGCAGCGGACGCGGCGGAGGGCGGGGACATGCCCCATCTCCTCGTTGACGGACGGATCTCCGAAACCTACCGCGACGACTTCGAGGAGTGGTTCTCGAAGCACTTCGCCTACCGCGACATCCTTGTCGACGCCTTCTCGGTGCTGAAGGAAAAAGTTTTTCACACCGGAAACGATCAGGTGCTTGTCGGACAGGACGGCTTCCTCTTCTTCGACGAGACGCTCGCCGACTACACGGGCTCCGATCCGATGACGGACGAAGAGCTGAACGACGCGGCGGACGCGCTGAAAAATCTTTCGGATTACGCCGAGGCGCACGGCGCGAAGTTCCTCTTCCTCTGCGCGCCGAACAAGAACACGATCTATCCGGAGAAGATGCCCGCCCTCACAAAGTGCGCCGCCGATCCGGACGCCTCGAACCTCTCGCGGCTCCTGCCCCTCCTCGACGAACGCGGGGTATTGTACGCCGACGTCCGCGCCGCGCTCCTCGAGGCGAAGGAAGAGCGGCTTGTCTATCATAAACGCGACACCCACTGGAACAACGAAGGCGCGCGGATCGCCGTGAACGCCGTTCTGGAGAAGGCGGGGATCCCGCTCGATCTCTTCGGCGAACCGCTTGAGAAGATGACCCGCGACTTCCGCGGAGACCTCGACTCCCTCCTGTACCCGAGAACGCCTCGTTTCGACGACGAATACGTCCTGAATCTCGGGGACCGCTTTCAGTATGTCACGGGCGGCTCCGGGCTGATGAACCTCGATATCGTCACGCAGCAGGTCTCCGACAAGATCATCGGCATGGGCCGCTCGCTCGTGTTCCGCGATTCCTTCGGGAGCGCCCTGATCCCGTATTTCGCCTCATGCAGCGGATCCGCGCGGTTCCACCGGGCCCTCCCGTTCCGCATCGATCTTCTCGAAGACCCCGAGACCGGGGAGACGATCGACACGGACCTCGTCGTCATCGAGATCGCTGAGCGGAATCTGCGCAATCTGATCAGCTCGGACGCGCGGATTTCGGAATAAAAAAGGACTTCAATCATGAAAAAGCTGTTTTCTCTCCTGCTGGCAGGCGTGATGCTGGCGGCCTCCTCGTGCGCGCGCGATCCCGGCGAGTCCGTGACGCGTGCGGCGGAATCCGTGATGGACGCCCTGCACCTGACGGACAAGGTGAATTTTCATACGGAGAGCTGGTACTTTGCCGAAAACCGGGTGTTCGAGCAGTACGATCCGGCAAAGGAAATGGGCATCACCTTTGAGAATACCCTCGCGGTCGACGTCGATGAAAACGAGGCCGATCTCTGGCAGCCCGAACCCGCGCCCGAAGACGTCCCCGAGCCGAACTTCACCGGAGAGCGGCACGGCGGCTTCCTCATGCGGGTCTACGACTCCATGACGCTCTACGCCTCCCCGGACGCCGCCTCTTCCGTGCGCGATGTGCTGTCCTCCGGGACGGTGATCGAGCTGCGTGAGGAGGAGGGCTCCGAGTGGGCGGAGGTCCTCTCCGAGAACGGGAAATCCCTCGGGTACGCGAAGGACGGCTTCCTCCACGCGATCGATGGGGACTGCGGCGTCTACGCGACCCTCCCGATCGAATACGGCCTCGCGAAGACCAATCAGGAGACCTATGTGCAGGCGTATTCCCACCTTGTCGATATCCGCCAGTACTTCAATACCGTGGAATCCTTCGACGACGACTTCTCCTCGCTCGATCTCGACGGCGTGGACTTCGTCATCAGCATGAAGCTCTCGACCGACGGCACGAGCATCGGCGAGCCGTTCTACCATCGGAATCTCTGCCTGCTCCAGTACGACCTCCTGCCCATGATGCGGGCGGCGGCGGAGCGCTTCCGGCAGGACGGATACACCATCATCATCTACGACGCCTACCGCCCGACGAGCGTACAGCAGCGCTGGTTCGACGTCATCCGCGTCCACAAATGGGTCGCCGACCCGAGAATCGGCATGGGCGGCATCCACGACCGCGGCACGGCGGTGGATATCTCCCTGATCGATTCGGAAGGGCACCTGCTCGAGATGCCCACGCCGATGCACACCTTCACCGAGGCGAGCGACCGCCGGAGCACCACCATGACGGCGACGGCACGCGCGAACATGAATTACATGCTGGACATCATGCTGGAATGCGGGTTCACCTACATCCAGTCCGAATGGTGGCATTTCCAGGACGTCAACACGCTCTACTACCTGCCGACGGATCATCCGATCGATGACATTCCGCTGGCGGTCTTCGAAGACTGAGAGGAGGGAGATCCATGCGAGACTTTGTGACTTCGGATAAGATGATCGACTATCCCGTCCCCCAGCTTCTCCCGGAGAAGAAGCACGGCGCTCCGGCCTATGTGATGCGCCTGCAGGTGACAAAATCGGCAGATCGGGCAGGCACGGACTACGCGTTCCTCGTGGCGCGCAATCTCCGGATCCTGCTCTCCCGCTTCACCGTCTCCTATGCCTATACCTACCTCGATCCCGATACGGGTGAGCACCGTCAGGCCTCCGGGGAGATCCGGTATGCGGACGGGGAGATCAACCGCAGCAACTTCATCGTCTGCCGGATCACCGACACGAACACTGTGCTCTCATCCGGCTTTACGGTCCGCGTGACCGAAGCGGTCGGGGAGGACGGGACAGTCTATCTCTATTCCGACGAGGATTTCGAGGCCGAAGCGAGCGAGGAAGAGCGGACTCTGCGCTATTCCTACGCAGGGGATCCCGAGGATGTCTCACAGAAGAGCGAAAAATCCTCGGCGAAGAAGGAAAAGAGCGGGAAGAAGAAAAAGGCGAAGAAGCCCATGAACCGCTTCGCTCACTCGGTCATCGCGCTGGCGGCGGTCGTCGCGGGGCTGCTCGTCGCCGGACTGCTCGTCTTTGCCGTATTCTTCGGCTTCCATTACATCATGTACAACTACCTGATGCCCGAGGCGGACGCGCTGGTCGTTGCCGGACGTCAGGATCTCGCGGAGGACTACGTCGACCGTTATCTCGCGAACAACTACTTCTTCCGCATGTACCGCGAAGAGGTGACCGAGACGGTCGACCGCCTCGCCGGGGAGGGCCGTCTGAACGAGGCCTACGCCATCTCGAAGAACGCGCCCTTCGGATCCCTCACGGACCGGATGGCGGCGAGGGCCCTTGAAGACGCCCTCGAGAAGGGAAATTACCGCGACGCCTACGCCTACGCCTCCTCGCTCGACGCGGAATACGCCGATCTGGTCGCCCGTTCCGCCGCCTCGCATATCACCGAGGGCGGAGAAGGCGCGTGGAACGAAGAGGCCGCCTTGGTCGCCCTGAAGGCTGAGGACGCAGAGATCGACGATCTCGTTGCGCATGATCTCGCGCTCTGGTACTGGAATCACGGCGAGAAGGTCCATGCCCGCGCCGCTTCCGAGAAGATTTCAGACGAGGCGCTCCGGGAGGACTGGGCTGAGCTTTTCCGGCAGGAGGAGTTCGCCGCGGTTCTCAAAACCGAAGACAGCACGTATATTCTCGCGTATCTCGACGCGCATGAAAGCGTCCCCGAGCGCGAGGGATACCTCAGCGAATACCGCCGCAAGAGCTTCGACGAAGCCGTCGCGGCAAAGAAATACAAAAAGGCGTTTGCACTCTCCGAAGAATACGGCTACGACACCGCGGATCTTGTGAAGGATCCGGACGTCGTCCGCGCGGTTCTCGATAAAGCCTACTTTCTCCAGACGCCCGCGCAGATGCGGAGCTATCACGCCGAGACCGTCTCCGCGTCCGACATGATCGTCTCCGTGCAGAACGGAAAGGTGAGCTGGGTGGAGGGCGGCAAGGTCCTCTCCGTATCGAACGCCGTCTCCGTCTCCGCGGGCGAGTACGTCACGACCATCCTCGGCACCGACGGGACGCTCCGCGCCTACGCCAATCACGCGGCGGGGAATCCGGAGACGAAGGTTTCGTCGTTTGAGACCGATTATATTGCCGCGGCGGGACGCGAGAAAAACGTCGTCGCCCTGTCCTCCGGCGAACGCCACACGGCCTGCCTCCATGCCGACGGCACCGTCACGGTCCTCGGCGAGAACACCTACGGGCAGGCGGACACCGCGGATTGGCGGGATATTGTCGCAGTCGCGGCGGGACGCAGATTCACCGCCGGACTCAAAAAGGACGGCACGGTCGTGACCTGCGGCTCGAACGCGGCGGGGCAGTGCGAGGTCGATGGATATCACAACGTCGTCGATGTGCGCGCCTGCTCGCAGTCCCTCATCCTCCAGTTTGAGGACGGCACGCTCGCCGTCGTCGGGGACCGGAGCATGGGCCTCGCGGATGCCGAAACCCTCCGGGACGTGCGAGAGATCCGCGCCCGTCAGACCTCGGTCATCGCGCGGCTCGCGGACGGATCGTTCCGGCTCTGCGGCGGACCCGTTGAGGGCGATGGCGGAACCGTGGCTAACTGGACGGATGTCGGAGATTTCGCGGTCGGCAACGGCTTCGTGTGCCGCCAGTCCCTCTCCGGCTCGGTCTACTCCAACGGCGTGAACGTCCCGAACAATCCGTAATCTCTTTGAATCTACCATCCTTACCGAAAGGATTTTCAATCGCATGACAGACAGATCCGATATCGCCGTTCCCTCGAACGGTGATTTGGAATGGAAAGATGAACCGTCCGAGATTTGGGAGCCCGATCCGGAGGAGAGTGCCGGGGGCGAGAACGAAGAGCTCGAGCTGATGGGGGACGCGGAAGCTGAAGCCGTGATCCGCGCGCGCCGGAGCCTGCCCGAGCGGGTACACAAGGTCCCGATCATCCTCGCCGCCGTCCTCCTCGCGATCCTCCTCATCGCCTCGGTGACATCCCTGATTCTCGGACGCGGTGTGCTCTCGCGGATCGGACCCGTATCGGCGGCGATCGGGGAGACGGTCGATTACCCCATCCTGCACGATCCCTTCTGGGGCCGCTTCTGCAAGGCCGATCCGCCCGTGACGGAGATCGACACTTCCTCAGTCGGCGAGCGCGAGGGCGGCGTCACGGCGTTCGGATTCCTGCGCAAGCTCGTGACCGTGACCGTCGAGGACCGCATCCCGCCGGAATTTGAGATAAGCGAAGCCGTCGTCTCCCCGGGTGAATTTCCCGCCGATGCCGCCTCCCTCGTGCGCGGCTGGACCGATCAGACCGAAGTCGCCTTTACATATGCCGCAGAACCTGCCGAAACGCCCGACGGCATGACCGCCGTGATCCGCGCAACGGACGAGAGCGGCAACGTGACCGACCGGGAGATCCTTGTCCGCGTCACCGGCGAGGAATTCCGCCATGAACGCGGCGCAGGTGTGAATTCTCTTGTGAAATCCCTGAAAGCCTCCGTCGCGGACGGCTCGTGGGACACCTCCGCCCTCGATCCCGGAACGCCGGGGAGCTATCCCGTGCAGGGCGACGACGGCGAGGTCCGCTATTTTCTCTCCGTCACCGTCTCCGACACCACCCCGCCCGCGGCGAAGCCCGATCCGCACGATATCCTCTGCGGCGAGCGTCCCGAGGCATCCCTCTTCGCAAAGGAGATCGCCGACGCATCCGAGGTGACCGTTTCCTACCGCGAGGATCCCGATTTCGACACCCCCGGCGAGGGGACCGTCACGCTCCTGCTCGAGGACGAGGCGGGGAACCGCACGGAGCTCGACGCCGCCGTCATGCGCTGGGATTTTCTGCCCATGCGGATGATCGAATACGGCACGTCTCCCGACGAGATCGTCGACCTCGTGCTCACATCGAGCCTCCCGACCGACGGCGTGAAGATCGTGCGCGGCTTTGATTCCTCCCTCGGGGAGACGGGCCTGCACGAGCTGACCCTCTCCGGTCATCACTCGACCTTCCTCCTCACCGTCGAGACCGAGGACACCATCCCGCCCGACGCC
Organism: uncultured Ruminococcus sp.; assembly: GCA_902783705.1. Lineage (GTDB taxonomy): Bacteria > Bacillota > Clostridia > Oscillospirales > CAG-272 > UMGS1696. Next base: position 4,278 of record CACZSA010000102.1, on the reverse strand, counting down.
GTGGTACACGATCTCGACCTCCTCCTCGGCGATACGGCGCCGCTCGAATCATTCGTCACCGATATTACCGACTATTCCGGCGCGACGGCTGTGTTTGTCGGGAAGCCCGATTTCAGCTCCGTCGGTGAGCAGCAGGTCGACGTGCTCCTCGAGGACGGCGTCGGGGATCAGCGGACCGTCACCGCGACCCTCCGCGTGTGGGATATCCCGCATGAGACGACCGTCGAGAGCGGCACGACCGTCGAAGAGCTCACCGCCCTCCTCCTCACGAACTACCGGAGCGGGGAAGGGCTGCCCGTGCTCGCGGACGCCGCCGACTTCGCAAGCCGCCAGCCCGGAGACTACGTCCTCGCGCTGTCCGGCGCCCTCTCTCCGATGACCGTAAACGTCAGGGTCGAGGACACCACCCCACCCGCGCTCACATCAAGATCCGCCGCGGTCTATCTCGGGGATGCGGTCGATCCGTGGGATCTCGTGGCCTCGGCGACCGACCGCGCGCCCGTGACTGTGACCTTTGAGAAAACGCCCGATACATCCGCAGAGGGCACGCAGACCGTGACCCTCATTGCCCGGGACACCTCCGGAAACGAAGCCCGCGCGGACGCCGTCCTCACCGTCGAGGTCGACCGCGATCCCCCCGTGATCTACGGTGCGGCGGATCAGAAGGTCCTCCTCGGCAACACCGTCTCCTTCCGCAAGAATGTCTGGGCGGAGGACGCGCGCGACGGATCGGTGAACGTCTCCGTCGATTCCTCCTCGGTCAACACCAATGCCGTCGGTGTTTATCCGGTCACCTATACGGCCTCCGACGCGAACGGCAATCAGGCGTCCGTGACCGTGTACATCACCGTCGCCGACTTCGACGAGGACACCGTCCGGGAATACGCTGACGCGGTTCTCGCGCAGATCCTCCCGTGGGGCGGATCCGAATGGGAGATCGCCAAGGCGGTGTACGACTATGTTTCCCAGAGCGTCCGGTATTCGACCTCGACCTCCTACCTCATGGGGCAGTACTGGCGGGCCGCCTATTCCGGCTTCACCACCTACGCGGGCAACTGCTACATCTATTACGCCATGTCCTCCGTCCTGCTCACCCGCATGGGCGTCGAGAACATGATGGTCTCCCGCAACGATCCCGCGCATCCGCACTACTGGAACCTCGTCAAGGTCGACGGGAACTGGTATCACTTCGACGCCTGCCCGCACTACGCCGGGTTCGACCTCTATTCGTTCCTGCTGACCGACGCGGAGGTCATCGATTACTCCACCTACAAGGTCGCCGGGTATTACAGCTTCGACGCAAGCCTCTATCCCGCGACGCCGTAAATCCATCCATTCTTCCATCCATTATAAAAGGAGCAACCCATGAAAAAACGGATCCCGATTCTTCTGACACTTCTCGCCCTTCTTCTTACCCTCGCCGCCTGCACGGAAAAGCCAGCCGATCCCGCCGATCCCGGAACGACTCCCAATGCCGCGCAGTCCGAGGCGGACGACGAATTCGCGAACGGATACACCGTGAAGCTCGACGACGGCACATCCATCACCCTCGGCGCGGTCGCGGACGACACCCTCGCGGCCCTCGGCACGGCGGATGACATCATGGAAGCCCCGAGCTGCATCCGCGCGGGGGTTGACCGTGTCTACACCTACAACGGACGCTTCACCCTCACGACCCAGCCCGACGCCGAAGGCCGCGAGCGCATCACGGAGATCGTCTTCCTCTCCGACGCCGTCGCAATCACGGAGAACGGCGCGTCCGTCATGCTCGGCGGAGACGCGTCCGCTGCGGATACCGCGTTCGGCGAACCCTATGAGTCGAGCGGCGGCATCAACCGCTACCTTGCCGACAAAACCCTGAGCGGCATTGTGAACGTCACCGTCGACGGCGGCGAGATCACCGCGCTCAGCGTCAACTACGTATTCGGCTGATCCCTCCGGATCGATCATGGAAGAGTCCCCGCAGCCCTGCGGAGGCTCTTTTTGTTTTGTCCCGGATTTTTTCGCGTCCCTATTGACAGTCACGCGAACGTATGATATAATGCAGTCAAACAGACAAAGGAGGTGTGTCGATTGCAAACGCAGAAGCTCTGTCTGCCCGGGACGGTCTTCGAGGTCGGGGACATCGTGCGCGAGGGCGGACACGCATTTTTCAACAAGGTGTTCTACGTCTCCGATCACATCATGCTGAGCCACCTGCGCGAAATCACGGGACTGGACGCGATGGCGCTTCAGAACTGGGTCAAGCGGAAGTGGGTCCCGAACCCGAACAAGAAATACTACACCCGCGCCCACCTCGCCCGATTCCTCATCATCAACATGCTCCGCGAGACGCTCCAGATCTCCCGCATCTTCTTCCTCCTCCGCTACCTCAACGGAACGGAGCCGGAGGACGCGGTGATCTCCGAGGAGGATCTCTACGACCTCGTCTGCCGGTGCTACGGGCGGCTCGTCGCGGACGGGGACCCGTCGATCGGCTCGCTGGACGCCCTGATCGAGGAGGTCCTCGCGGATTATGAGGAACCTGCGGGCGGCGCGAAACGAAGGCTCGTCACGACGCTGAAAATCATGGTATCGGCCTGCTGCGCCGCGTATGTGAAGGGCCGCGCGGACGCAATGCTCGACGGACTCGGCGCTCCCCCGGACCGTCAGACGGCAAAGCACGGGGGGCATCAGGAAAGGAGCTCGGATCTATGATCAACTGGTGGAATTCCATGGACCTGATAGGGCAGATCTTCGCCCTCATCGCGATCCCTTCGACGCTTGTGCTGGTGGTGCAGACGGTTCTGCTCCTCTTCGGCGCGGGCGGGCTTGCGGACGGCATCGACATTGACGGCGACGGCATCCCGGACACCCCCGGCTTCGAGGGGGACGGTGACGGAGGACTCGCGCTCTTCTCCCTGCGCGGGATCATGTCGATGGCGGCGGTCGCCGGCTGGAGCGGGCTGGTCATGCACGAGGCGGAAATGCCCCTCGCCATTACGGTGCTCCTTGCGGCGGCGTTCGGATTCCTCGCAATGGTGGCGATCGCGTTCGTCATGAAGCTCGCGATGAAGCTGCAGCAGAACGGCAATCTCGACATCGGCTACGCCATCGGCAAGGTCGGAACGGTGTATATTCCGATCCCCGCGTCGATGAAGGGCTCCGGCAAGATTAACCTGACGATCCAGGAGCGGTTCATCGAGATCGACGCAAAGACCCGCGCGGACCGCAAGCTCGCGACGGGCGAGAGCGTGAAGATCGTCGCGACCGACCCGACGGGCCTCGTGATCGTCGAGCCGCTGGAAGGGAATTGAGAATTACGAATTAAGAATTAAGAATTCAGAATGGATACCGCTTCTTTGAGAAAGGAATTGCCATGAAAAAAGAATCCACATTCCAAATCCTCAAAAAAGTCATCATTGGTCTTGTCCTTTCAAATTTGTTGGCCTTTGTCATCTACGCCGCTTCCGCGCTGCTTCTTGTGACAGTCTTCTATCACGATCAAGCCGGCAAACGGGATTTCACCCCCATCTTTATTGTCGGTGTCTTCATATTTCAGATCGCTTTCTGGATTTGCTACACACGAAAGAACAGCGATGAATTCAAGGTCATTAAAAAAGACCACTTTTCATGGAAGGAAGATTTGAAAGAGACGTTGAGCGGAGAAGGAAAAATACTGCTGATCGTGATGCTGGTTCTGGCGGTCATCATGGAAACCTCAATGATTCTGTATGACAAGTATGCTGAGATCCCCGCCCAGAACCCGATCGCCACGTCACTGTCCTTCATGTTCTCCCTCGCGGGTGTGACAGCATTAAGATACATTCCTATTCTGCGCACCGTTATCGCCTGTCTTGTGACGTCTTCCCTCATGATCCTCCAAATCATTTGGCAGCACAGCCGGGACTTCAAGAAATGGGCCGAGCCGGGCAGATAACGCGAAACCGCACGAAAAAAGTGCACAAATTTTCCGAAAAACCGCGCACAATCCACAAAAATATGCTATAATATGGAAAGGAGCAACCCATGAAATTTCTTCTCACCTCCGTGGGCTCGATGAACCCGTCCGTCGTCATGCTGACCGCGGTCATCGTGCTCATCGTCCTGACGACGATCATCGTCATCCTCTCCCGCTACCGCAAGTGCCCCTCTGACAAGATCCTCGTCATCTACGGTAAGGTCGGACAGACGCAGGACGGTCAGCAGAGATCCGCGAAGTGCATCCACGGCGGCGCGTCCTTCATCTGGCCCGTCGTGCAGGCGTACGAATACCTCGATCTGACGCCCATGTCGATC